>DASVJT010000206.1:0-3036 GCA_036385775.1 archaeon | reverse complement strand
GTTCCTTGCCATACATCTCTAGGTATTCTCTAAACTGTTCTGTCGCCTCAGCGCTTACACGCTCTGCTCCAGCCTTTCGGATGATTCTACTTACTCCTGCTGCTTGCAATTCTGCCATTTGAATTACCTCGAGCTATACTGAGATTTTCAACATATATATACTTTTTCGGTATTTTTTCGATTTTAGGGTAATATTCCTCAATAAAAAAGGATTTGAGAGGCAAAATAAAGTTTGTAATGCCTGGGGGGGTGGTGGAAAGATTCATCGTATGTCAAAGTGAAGCTAGTTCAATGAATGAGGTGGCGAGAATGACTAGCTGGCCGCAAATTCCTATAATCGGAAGCAGGGACTGCTCGAGTGAGATTATAAACATTGCCGAACAAACGGGTGGTCTGATCGCGTCTCATAAGGCTGTTCTCATTTGTGGAGGACAGGAGGGTGTCATGGAAGCCGCAGCACGTGGTGCAAAGGCGGAAGGCGGGCTCACTGTAGGAATTCTTCCAGGCCCTTTAAAAGAAGAAGTAAATTCCTATATTGATATAAAGATACCCACAGATATGGGTTAAGCACGAAACGCAATCATTTTGCGAGCAGCGGATTGTCTCATCGCAATAGCTTGTGGATACGGCACGTTTTCTGAAATTGCTCTGGTGCTCCAGATGGAAAAGCCGGTAGTAACATTGGCCTCAAAGTGGAAAATTGAGGGCACGGTTTTTGTACACTCTCCAGAAACCGCAGTCGAGAAGGCGCCACTCTTTTGCGGTGAAGGCTAAGCAAACGCTATGTAGATGAAACCTCTATAAGGTATCAGATTTCCATGAATATTATTCTCCTCGGGACGGGTGTAGCGATTCCACAGCTCGAAAAGGCTCAGTCAGGTATACTCGTAAAAACTCCAGAAGAACTGGTGCTCTTTGACTGCGGGGCGGGCATCTTGAGCCGCATTTTGCAGAGCGGCTACGACTACCTAAAGATACATAAGGTGTTTTTTACCCATAACCACCTAGATCATAACTCGGACTTTTTGGCGCTGCTCAAGGCTCAGCAGCTCGCAAATTTAGATTCAAACATCCCCGTACAGACGATGAACGTGTTTGGTCCTGCTGGTACGAAACACCACGTCGAGCAGTTGCTTGACCTTTATGATTATATCACAGTTAAGGTCGCTATTACGGAACTTGAAGATAAAGAGAGTATTCGAGTTGGAAATGGGGTCGTTTCGGTTCGTACGACCAAACACGGTGTTCCTTCAATAGCATATCGGATGCAAACGCCGACGTCAACTCTTGTTTATTCAGGTGATACAGAACCTTGCGAAGGCGTACGTGAGCTATGCCACGGTGAAGTTGACGTATTAATTCACGAATGCTCGTTCCCGGATTCGTACGCTTCGGTCTCGAATCATACGACACCGTCGAAGTTGCGAGACCTCATATTTGACCAGCAGATTGACCGAATCGTGCTTACTCACTTGTACCCGCATGCGGGCGGACAAGAGGACGTTATGGTCGACGTAGTCAAGGGGAAGTTCCTTGGGAGAGTAGACGTCGCACATGACCTGATGAAGATTTATCTTTAACTAAAGCTAAACTTTTTTCAACCTTCTTTAAGCCCCAAAAATTCTATAAATTTAATAGGGTTTCTGAAGACAAAAAAGCAGCCGACTGGCAGAGAAATGAACTCAAGTAACTTCTGTCGTCATCGTCGATCTCCTGCAAGATCAAACACATTCATCTTCTATGAGGGATGAATTAAATTAGTCCTTGAATAGCTACAACTACCATTGTTCCAAGAAAAATTTAAACAAGAGAAGCGTTACACCGCTTATGATGCGAGTGAATCGAAGTGCTCAATGAACTCAGCACGTGAGCACTCGTGGCATAAATTGGCGAACCACGTCTTAACAATAATTGGACTGCCGCATCGCTCGCAGTAGGCTATCTTCGCTGGTACCGTATTCAGCTCTATCATTTTATCTCTCATTCCAGTTCACATGAAATATCCTAGATTTAAAGCTTCCGTTATGGATTTCTTTTTCGCCATCATGCTGCTTTAGAGTTGGATCGGCGCGCTTCTATACGTTTATTAGCATGTAAGATGTGGTTGCACTCGATTTTTACATATCTTTTTTATTGATTCAATTATATATAATTTTTATCGTGCTATTTAACTAGGCTCAAATTACATATTGTTGATATCGGAGAATAGCAAAAAGTCTACAACAAAGCAAGTTGCGTATTTAGGAGTCTTAGCGACTAAACTTCTCAAAGGGCATTATGCCCACTTCTTTTGGATTTTTTAGCGTTTATAACTATTTTTGCTTTTCGTTTACACGTCGGCGTTTTTTTATAAGCTGCAGACAAAGCCACACGATAACTACTGCAAGTGCTCCAGGCGGGAATGTGAATACTAGGAAGAGAAAAGCTATGATTAGGATTACTGAGTTGAGTAAGCCGATTCTCATTAAGCAAACATGAAACAGCAAGTTTTAAGTGTTTCTTCTTTTTGCTCTAATGCCTCGAACATGAGCTTCAATACCACCCCGTAATAAAAGCCGGTTAAGTCGCATACCACGTATTTGCTCAAAAGCAAAAACTCGTTCAAGGAGCGTTGAACATCATGACGACACACGCAGTTTTAGAGACAGTACCTAAACAGGCGCTAAAAGAAATTTAAATCTCAATAACTTGCAGGAAAATAAATTGAGTGCTTTTTTAGTAGAGAAGTGCAGCTTTAGAGCTTGGATTTGCAGCTGAAATAAACGGTTCAGACTAATAAGCGACTTATCGTCTTGAACCTTGTCGATAAAACAAAAACCATATTACGAAAAGCACGAGAGCAACAAAGATTAAAAATGGTAGCAATTTAACAAAGATTGTGAGAGCCAAGAGCATGATTACGAGAATTAATGCAACTACTAGAAGATCTGAAAGAAGACCCATATACAACAAAATAGCCGTTATAAGTAAATACTGTTCTCATCTCACGGTCTCATTTGTGTATTTGTAATAAAAATGTCGCCTTCCCAAGCTCTA
>DASVJT010000205.1:0-6674 GCA_036385775.1 archaeon | reverse complement strand
GATTGCCAAATCTATTGGAAAAACGAAACTGTGCAGTATTGCGATAGTCTGCTACACGAACTTGGAGCAGAACCCGCCGCTATTACGTATAAGGAGACTCCTTGGGCGGGCGGCGGTAATGCTGGGATCTCTTTGGAGGTGCTTGTTGGTGGTTTAGAGCTTGCAACACTCGTTTTTATGGACATGGAGCGATCTAAAACCGGGGTGATGATCAAAGACGAGTGCTATACGCAAATGAAAAAGTCGATCGTTGACACGGGTTATGGCTTAGAACGTATGGTATGGGCGGGTAACGGCATGCCTACGATATATGACGCCGTAATGCCAGACATCGTTAACTATCTGATTGAGTGTACTGGACTTGAGCACTCACTTGAAGACCCCTATTATTCACATATTTTAGCCCAGAATGCGCGATTTGCTGGCATGGTTGACCTAAACGCTTCTAATCTGCTCGATCTGCGGAAAAGAGTTGCGAAGAGCATAGGCGTCGCTGTTGACGAGCTCGTAAAAATCGTGGAGCCCATTGAAACTTTGTACACAATTGCCGATCATTCTCGATGCCTTGTTTTTATGTTAGGTGACGGGATAGTCCCTTCCAACGTAAAAGCGGGATATCTCGCTCGCCTAGTTATAAGAAAGGTGCTTCGCTCTTTGCAGGGTTTAGATTCTGCTATTCCGTTGGAACAGATCATCAAGAAACAGATAGAGGATCTCAATGCTTTCCCAAAATATGCAGAGCGGGCAGACACCTTAATTGACATAATACAAAATGAAACTGAGAAGTATAGGAGTACTATAGATAAGGGAACGAGACGTGTATCAAGCCTCGCGCAGCGTTATAAAGGACAGAGTTTTCCCGTTGCTGAGGTTATAAAAATGTATGACACGTATGGCGTACCTCCAGAGACAGTCAAAGATGTAGCTAAGGAATTTGGTACGAGCGTCGAATTGCCTGATGATTTTTATTCGCTAGTCGCAGCTACGCACGAACGGGTAGAAGAAGTCCAAGAATTGGTCGCTGAAGGTGTTCAAAGCCTGCCGTTGACACATCGACTGTTCTATGACGAACCGGAACAGGTGACCTTCAAGGCTCACGTTGTAGGGTTACTGGATGATGGGATAATTCTGGACAAAACGCTATTCTACCCGGGTGGCGGCGGACAACCAGAAGACACGGGTTATATTACAGCACCATCAGGAGAAACAGTTCGAGTGCGCTTAGTGCGACTTCAGGGGCATGCGGTCATACACCAAGTGGAAAGCGTGGCATCTTTTTCGGTTGGCGATAGGGTGACGGGTGAAATAGACTTAAAACGAAGACAATCTCTAGCCAGACATCACACTGCTACGCACGTTCTGCTGGCTTCTATCAGAAATGAACTGGGGGATCACATTTGGCAGGAAGGGGCACAGAAGGGGGTTAATAGCTCGCGTCTTGACGTATCGCACTACAAGAAGGTGACTGATGACGAAAGGAAAAAAATTGAGCTAGTAGCAAATGAATTGATTATGGCTGACACGGCGGTGGAGCAGAAGTGGATGGACCGTAACGAAGCTGAACAGACGTACGGATTCGGCCTCTACCAGGGCGGAGTGCCAGCAGGGGAATTTATTCGAATTGTCAGAGTTGGCAGCGATGTCCAGGCGTGCGCCGGAACTCACATGACCAGCACTGGAAAGGTCGGACCATTGCGAATTATAAAGACAGAGCGAATACAAGACGGAGTTGAACGCTTTGAATTTGCTGCTGGTATAGCTGCTATAATGTACGATCAACAGCGCGATACAATTCTTAGCGAATCCTCTCACGTGCTGCGAGTTCCAGCAGAACAACTCCCGGTTACCGCAAGCCGTTTTTTCCAAGAGTGGAAACAAAGAGGCAAAGAGAATGCAGAGTTAAAGAAGAAGATGACTGAGGTTAGACTAAACGATGTGAGACTTCAGGCAACAAAAAAGCCCCTTGGGGAAGTGCAAGATAATAAGGGGGAAACATCAAAACCGTCAGTAAGAGAAATGAAGCTAGGGGCCGAACACATTAAGATCTTAAGTTGGATAATTGAAGCAGATATTAAAGAGTTGCTGAATACCTCGCAGGGACTTCTAAACGATAATACGGTAGCTATCCTTGGTGGTAGAAGTTCAGGCCAAGCACATATCGTTATTACGGTTCGTTCTGATGTAGCGAAAAAAGGTTTAGATGCGGCTTTGATAGTAAAAGAGGCGAGCAGTTTACTCGGCGGCAGTGGGGGCGGGCGGCTTGAAAGGGCGCAGGGGGGCGGCCCCCACGCTGATAAAATCTACGAGGCCGTGGACAAAGCTTTGAGACTCGTAAGCGCCAAGCTCGAGGAAATCGGGCAAACAGGTTGATGACATGAATTTAGTATGTATTGAGTGCGGCAAGAAACACGACCTCTCAACTGTCGTGAATACGTGCAGTTGCGATGGCCTCCTCGAAATTAGGTATGACCTTTCGGAAGTTAACTTAAGCTTAAAAGACCGCACAGCCGTTCCACCGCACGTATGGAAATATCGAGAACTCCTCCCGATTTCGGGAGTCCCCGTCTCGCTAATGGAGGGGGGCACGCCGCTCTACAGGTGCAAACGGCTTGAAGAAGAATGCGGCGTCAAGGAGCTGTATGTTAAACACGAAGGGATGAATCCATCGGGTTCATTCAAGGATAGGGGCATGACAGTCGGCGTCTCCAGGGCCGAGGAACTTGGGATGAAAATTTTAGCGTGTGCTTCTACTGGGAATACGTCGGCCTCTATGGCGATTTACGCTGCAAAAGCCGGTATGAAGGCACTCGTCATCTTGCCAAGTGGTTTTGTAGCGTTAGGGAAGATTGCCCAAGCGCTAATGCATGGCGCTACAGTGGTTGCCGTTAAGGGCAACTTCGATGACGCTCTTCTTCTCATTCAAAGAGTCTGCTCTGAAAAAGGATTCTACTTGTTAAACTCAGTAAACCCGTACAGGCTCGAGGGACAAAAGACGATTGCATTTGAAACGATAGATCAGCTTGCCGCGTATGAGAATGGGAATGTCCCAGACCGGGTAATCGTGCCCGTTGGCAACGCAGGAAATATCAGTGCGATTTATAAAGGGTTTAAAGAATTCCGCGAACTTGATATTATTAAGAGCGTGCCGATGATGACGGGGATACAGGCAAGCCGTTCTGCTCCGATCGTGGACGCTTTTTCTCGCGGGTTAGCTGAGATTGAACCATGGGCTGAACCTCAAACCGTTGCGACTGCAATCAGAATTGGCAACCCTATTAACGCTCCAAAAGCCTTGCGTGCGATCAGACAATCTAATGGTGCTGCTGAATCGGTAACAGATGAGGAGATACTCAAAGCTCAAAAAGACTTGGCACGATTAGAAGGTATTGGCGTTGAACCAGCAAGCGCAGCATCTCTCGCAGGACTAAGGAAGCTCATTGCGCAAGGAACCATAGATCGTGATGAGGTTGTCGTCTGTGTTACAACGGGTCATCTTCTGAAAGACCCAGAATCTATTATGAAAGCTTGTAGCCCACCGATTGAGGTAGATGCGAATTTTGATGCACTTTATTCAGCAATCTCTGAGCTTGAACAATCTTGAATTAGTGGTAACACTCTCAATCTGCGGTTAAGCTTCAAACAGCTAGTTGATATTCTCAGAATTGATTAAAACGCTTTTTTTTGATGTATCTGTCTATGGCTTAATTTCAACGGCTTCTTTCTGAGTATACCTTTTTAGGTTCTCATTTGCATACTCTTGAATGAGTTTGATTTGGGCGTCGCCTCCAGGCATCTTGAAAAGGTGGGCAAATCGTTTCTGGAGCTTGAGATAATCTTCAACGGGTTGCTGGTTACGCACCTTCATCACGTTGGTAAGCTCTCCATCGACGATTTCGTACATCATCCAAAGCCCGGTTTCTACAGCTAGTCGCGCGATTTCTATCGTCTTTGCGCTGTCAAAGCCCCATCCAATGTTACAGGGAGCGAGAATCTGCAGGTACGCTGGGCCGCTGACTGAAACTCCCTTTTGCACTTTCTTAGCCAGGTCTCTTGGATAGCCGACAGAACTCGTAGCTACATAGGGAATCCCATGAGCTGCTGCTATAGCCGGCATGTTTTTTTTCGGGCGATCATTTCCGAACGATCTCTTGCCGAATGGACTCGTTGTAGTGGACGCATCTAACGGCGTAGAGCCACTTCGTTGGTTTCCTGTGTTCATGTAGGCTTCGTTGTCGTAGCAAATATAGCAGATGTCGTGACCTCTTTCGAGCATCCCAGAAATAGCCTGCATGCCAATATCTACGGTTCCCCCGTCACCAGCAATTACGACTACTTTACCTTCTTCGCTTCTGTTAAGCGCTTTAAGAGCAATTTCAATGCCAGAGGCGACTGCTGCCGCGTTTTCAAAGAGAGAGTGGATCCATGGTACTTTCCAAGCGGATTGTGGGTATTGCGTCGAAATGACTTCCATGCAGCCTGTTGCGTTTGCAATAAACACGTTTGCACCTGTTGCTCTGAGAATCGCCTGTATCGTGAGTGCTGGGCCGCATCCTGCGCACGCTTTGTGACCGGACGCAAAAAGGTCTATTGATCGCTCATCGTATTTTGCTTGCATGTCTAAACCTCTTGAAAATCGAGAATCTCCGTTCTTAAGTCGATAAACTCGCTCGTTGATATCTTCTTATCCTCACGCATGGAGTCAAACATCTTAACGAACATTCCTTTTGGAATGTCCCTCCCTCCAAGACCTGCAACAAAGCTGAACACTTTAGGGGTGCTCTTGCTACGATAAAGGGCAGATTTCACATCTGCAGAAAGCGCCCCTTCGGAACCGAGTGAGATGTTTTTGTCTAAAATGCCGACGGCCTCTACGCCGGTTAACGCACCTTGAATCTCATCGGCCGGAAAAGGACGGTACGAGCGTAATTTAATAGCACCTGCTCTGACACCAGCATCTCGCAGATCGTCAACGGTATCCTTCAATGTGCCAACTACAGATCCCATCGCAATCAATACATATTCGGCTCCATCACAGCGGTACTCTTCAATAAGTCCACCATAGTCTCTGCCGAAAACTTCACCGAATTCTTTTGCTACTTCGCCCATGACTGCTTTTGCTGTTTGCAGCGCCCGATGATTCTGGTAGCGAAACTCTGTATAATGGTCTGGATCAGCAAACATGCCAAAAGACTTGGGATCATCAACATTTAGATAATCTGTGGGTTCGTAGGGTGGCAAAAAGTCATCGACGAGGTCTTGGTCGAGGAGCTCTACGGGTTCATAAGTGTGTGTTAGAGTGTAGCCATCCATGCACACCATCATCGGGACTTGAATTCGCTTATCTTCTGCGATTCTGTATGCTTGTATGGTGAGGTCGCTTGCTTCTGTATTATCTTCCACATAGATTTGAATCCAGCCCGAATCGCGTTCAGAAATAGAATCTTGATGGTCATTCCATATATTGAGGGGTGCGGAGAGTGCTCTATTAGCGATTGTCATTACAATAGGCAGCCGCATACCAGCGGCATTAAAGACTACTTCGTGCATCAGTGCGAGGCCTTGAGAGGTCGTTGCTGTATACGTTCGCGCTCCCGTTGCGCTTGCGCCAATACACACGGACATAGCAGAATGCTCGGACTCAACTTTTACGTACTCTGCCTCGAGTTCCCCATCAGCTATTAGTTGAGAGATGTCTTCGACGATGTGTGTCTGAGGGGTTATGGGATAAGCGGCGACAACTTTTGGCCTCGCTGCTTTTACTGCGAGTGCAATCGCGTGAGACCCTTCCATTATCTCCATCATGCTACTTTTCCTCCAGCTTCATCTTGATACCTTGAATTGGGCATTCGTTCGCGCATATCCCACACCCTTTGCAGTATGTAGGATTTAGTTCATATCGTATGTGCGCCTTCTTAACCGCAGCCTTCTTGATAGTGCCCGCTTTTTCGAGTTCTTCTGCTCTTTCTTGGGCCTTTTCTGCTTCGCGTCCGGTTAACGTACGCTCGTTGATAGCAGCATCGGGACAACTCTCTTGACATTTACCGCAGCGGGTACATTGGTCCATGTCTAACTCAGGATAAAAAACTCGCCAATCGCCCGTCCTTGTTACTTCTGAGGTTCCAGGCTTTCCGTATGGCACTGTAGGGATTTTTTCGGATTGCTTTGGTACAGTGCTCTTCTTTCGAGATTTAATCTTTTTATGCGGCTTTCTTTTAGTCGAAATCAATAGCTGGTAGGCCTTTTCCGCAGCTTGCACATTTACTTCTCCGATTTTCCCAGGAAATCGAGCAAGAACCGATTGCTTGATTGAGTCGATACTTATCTCACCGGTCGCGCCAGCAAACGCACCTAGCAAAGTAGTGTTAACAATAGGTCGGCCGATTATTTCTAAGGCTATTCCTGTTGCATCAATGGTCCTTACATCTGTCCCTGCGTCGAGTCCAATTTCGTCAGCTGATTTTTCGGAGTTAACGATTACTATGCCGTCAGGCTTTAGTCCTGCGGTAACGTCAACAGCTGAAATTAGCGTTGCATCTTGAACGATAACATAATCAGGCTCATAGATTTGGCTTCTCAGTCGTATTTTCTTATCACTTATACGAGTAAATGCTGTGACTGGTGCACCCCGTCTCTCAACGCCAAAAAAGGGAAATGCTTGACTAAATTTTCCATCC
>DASVJT010000204.1:0-5331 GCA_036385775.1 archaeon | reverse complement strand
CCCGCGACGAGTGCGACGGTCTCTTCGTCGTTCATCGCCATACGCGCGAAGGTTTCGCGGATGTCGCGGCCCAACGCGACCGGATCCGGCTTGCCGTTCGGCCCTTCCGGGTTCACGTAAATCAGGCCCATCTGCACGGCGGCGAGGGGATTCTCGAGTTCTCGGTCACCGGAGTAGCGCTTGTCGCCAAGCCACTCGCTCTCGGTTCCCCAGTAGAGGTCTTCTTTAGGCTCCCAGACGTCTTCGCGCCCGCCGCCGAAGCCGAAGGTCTTGAAGCCCATTGACTCCAGAGCGCAGTTGCCGGCGAGGATCATCAGGTCGGCCCAGGAGATTTTCTTGCCGTACTTCTGCTTGATCTGCCAAAGCAAACGGCGCGCCTTGTCGAGGTTCGCATTGTCCGGCCAGCTGTTGAGGGGCGCAAAGCGTTGGGTGCCGGACCCCGCGCCCCCGCGGCCGTCGCCGGTGCGGTAGGTGCCCGCGCCGTGCCACGCCATCCGGATGAAGAGCCCCCCGTAGTGACCGTAGTCGGCCGGCCACCAGTCCTGCGAGTCCGTCATCAGCGCGTAGAGGTCCTTCTTCAGGGCCACGAGGTCGAGCTTTTTGAATTCCTCAGCGTAGTTGAACGCCTCGCCCATGGGATTGGACAAGGAAGAGTTCTGGTGGAGGATCCTGAGGTTCAACTGGTTCGGCCACCAGTCCCGGTTCGACGTGCCTCTGCTGGCCGTGTGTTTGTCGGCACTGCCCGTTACCGGGCTCTTGCTATCTTCATTCATAATGTGTACTCCTTTCGTGGTGTGAATTATGTAGCGGCGCTACTATGAATAATAGTGTTTTGCTGCTCATCGAGCTAACATCTCCGTCTGCTTTCCATCTTCGACGAAAGCATCTTGGCGAACCCGCTTATTCAAGCGAGTGAGTGCCACTCATCGCTGCTACGGCTTTGAGAACCCACGCCATATTTCTGCCCGCATTCTTTGCTGCGGCGATACCTTCGTCGTCAGTGTCCACATCGCCGACCTCCCTTCCGACACCGACCGTCGGACGACCTGGAATGATGATGTCCTGGCTGAACAGGAAATGATACAGCGTATCGAGTGAGTGAGTTGCGCCCGTCCGCCGCTGCGCGACAACGGCAGACCCCACCTTGCGCGTGAAGAGTCCGTCGTTTGCGAAGGACACGAACCCTGCCCGATCGATGAGCGCCTTCATCTCCGCCGTCACATCGGAGAAATAGACCGGAGAACCCAGTATGATCCCGTCAGCCGCGGCCATCTTGTCGATGTATTCGTTGACTATATCGTCGTCGAAGACGCACCGCCGGTCTCTGTTTTCAAAGCATTTCATGCACGCTGTACAGCCCCGAATCGTTTTGCCGGCAAGCTGGACCAGTTCGGTCTCAACGCCTTCGTTTTCGAGTTCCTCGAGCAAGTGTCGAATCAGGATGGCAGTGTTGCCGTCCTTCCGTGCGCTTCCGTTGATAGCGATAACCTTTGTCATAGTACAACTCCCAATGCTGGTTTCCTGTGAGAAGAGATAACCTCTTTAATAGGTAAATTGTCTCTGTTAAAAAAACAGCTGGGTCTTTAGCTGCGTGGGGAGCCACAAGAAAAGCTCAGTTTAGACGGTGCTTACCTCTTTGTTGCTGATGAAGCGCTCAAAATCATCTTTTCGGAGAACTTGCGAAAGTCGCTTAGCCACGTAGGTGCCTTGCTTTGATCACGAACACAACGCCTCGTTTCGATCGCTGTAGCTTTGCATTCACAACTCCTCGGCTATCTGCGAACCGCCTTTGAAGGAAGAGACTGCGCCATCGCAAAAAGACGCTTGCTGGCATCGACCTTGGTAAGGGGCACGAGTAGTTTAGTAGCTCGTTTAAAGGCTTGTCAAATCTTGGACTTTAGAAGTACTGTAGCAGAGATCGCTCCTTGTAACTGCCCGACCCTTCGTTATGCGACCGTTACTGCCTGTTTCAGTTGATGGGGATGAAAACTGTGCAATATCATCACGCATCCTCTCTATTGAGTATTGATGCACTCGTTCATTAAACTCGGAAAACAGTCTCTCTGCAGTTTCGCGGTCGCCAAAGTGGGTTGCATTCAAAGCCCCGGTGGCCAACTGCTGCGCCCCGAGGTCCTCTCGTACGCAGTCGTACATCAATTCGCGCCGATCGCGCTTCGCCCATTCTGCTACGACCTGATCTATCTGACGCTCGTCTGAGAGCGTTGGTATGACCCCCGTCGATTGGATCAACGCGACCATCCTCCCGCTAATGGCGTCAATGGTCTTGATAGCAGCCACTTGCACGCTTTCGCTCGTAGCGTTGTTCGCGATCTCATACAGCGCTTCCTTTAAATCGTTTTGCTCGGCGAGCATCGCGCGTGCCATATCGTGGATATCCCCCTGCGCTAACGTCGCTAGCAGCCCCGTAGCAGGCTGCCCATTAACTAGCCCTTCGGGTGAAATCATCGCATCGTCTGCGGTCTCGCACGCTGTTGGAGAATTGCTCAACGCTCCGCGCGGGAACTGAACGGGCAAGCTTTGTATCTCCTTTTTAAGCTGCTCGCTTGTCAGCAGTTCAAGTCCCATCAACTTCGCTGTCTGTATTTTTGAAAGGTCACGCCTTCGTTCCTCCTCGTGTAAGCGTTTCTGCCGTTCCCTGAGATGATCGATTCGTTCCCGCTTTTCCGTCCAGTAGGCCGATCTAATATGCTCGATCTCCGCTGCCCGTTCTTTTTTTATGTCTTCACGCAGTTTGCGTTCCCACTCGATGAGCGTTTTCTTGGTGATACCAAGCTCAGTCTCGATCTCGCTATACGGCACGCCTTGTGCTCTTAACCGTATAAAACGCTCCTTTTTTTCGAGTTTGTTCATTGTGGCCTCCGTGTTCGCACCTGTCGCTTTTGCGTGAGCCTTCTGAGGGGGCCACCCCACGACGCTAGGTCGTTTCTTCTTCCTATTTCAGATACATTTATTGTTAACATAATTGAGGAGGGCTTTTCGTACTATATAAAGCGAAACTTTTAAAAACGACGTTACGGGCTTCTTTTTTTTATAAAAACTAATGAGAATTCGGATTACGTTTCGCAGATACTCAGCCACGTAAAAACTGCTTACGGCCGACTTTTCGCATCTTTTTTAAATGGATCGCGGTGCTGCACCTTAGATGTCTAAGCAGATGCCGCTATTCAAATTCATCGCGAATTTCCCCACTAATCCCGTTATTCCCTCCATTTCTCACGTCGCGCCTTCAAACGCATCCTAAAGTCCATCGTCTTGCAGCAACTCCAAAAAATAGTCGCGTTCTTGCTTGCTCAGCATAGGAACCGACGTAACAAGCACATTATGAGTAGGCCCCCTTACAAGCATTGAACCTTCTCGCCGTCCCTTGCTAGGATTATTTGTGAGAAGCCCCAAAACCTGATCGAGTACCCGTTCTCTCAGTTTCTTCTCTGATAGTTCGCCGCTTTTAACTTCATTCATGATCTCTGAGCCTTTACGCGTCTGCAACTTTTGAAGAGGGCGCCGGTTTGCACCATCATTATAAAAAATAAGCCATAAATCACGCAAACCAATTAACGCCTTTTTGCGGATGCTACTTCACACAACTTTAGCGTAAGCGCGGCCATGCTCATCTTCAAACGCCTGTATATCTTTGAGGTATTCCCTCTCTCGCGGCGAGAGCATCGTAACAATATCTTGTTATTTAATTCTGTTATACTCTTGCATCGTTTGACTAACCGTCTTGTCCTATGAATATACAATCGCGCTAGGCTCTTTTCAGCTTTAACTTTGATGTTGTGGATTAGCCAGAGATTCATGCCCTAAATCAAAGGTAATCGAAAAAAGAAACAATTAGCTAGGAGATAAATGGTATATTAAAGGAATATATCATGCCGTTTCCTTAAATGCAGCAGCTTACACTCTTGCAAGCGGTGAAAAGTGACTTAACTATCCCTATCTCTTTTCCCACTGCCAAACAGCCGGGCCCAGAAGCCAACCTTCGGCGCTGGGAGCCTCAAGGTCACGAGCTCAAGTTGCTTCTGGAGGTTCTGCTTATCGGCTTTCAGGTCGTTTATCATACCCGTAGAGGTAACAAGCGTATCTTCAAGCGTTTTAATTTGAACAGTGCCTTTTTCCAGTTCGTTTTGAAGCCCCTGCACAACCACTTGATGAGAGGTTGCCTCCTGAGCTGCCGCAGATTTTGCTACTTTGGCTTGTGTTAGCGCCTCTTGGGCGTGGGTTGCGGACTCTTGAGCCTCTTGCTTTAGATACTGCATGTTAAGTATATCATCAGCAAGCTGTTTTTCCAGGGTTTTAGCGTGATTTTTGGTAGTTTCAAGCTCATTCTGCAATTCGTTAACAACCGCATTCTTTGAGGCCTCTGCTTCCTTCAGCTCACCGTTAAGCTTATTCATAATTCTCTCGAGCCTTTCGACGTCATCCTCAAGCTGTTTTGCTTCTTCGGCCCGTTTTTCACACTCCGCGCTGAGTTGTTGCACTTCTGCCTCGTGCTCATCGGAAATCTGTCGGACCCTCTTGTCGTACGCATCCCTAGCGCGTTGCATGACGTTAGCGCCGCCCTCACGGAGCTTCTTATGTTCCGCCTCGCGCGCTTCGTTGAGCTGTATTAACTCTTCTGCGTGTTTTGTCTTTAGTGCCTCTAGCTCTGCCTCGTAATCTATTATGGGCTGGCTAGCATCATCATAATGCTGTTCGATATACCTCGCAATGAGGGTTGAACGCGCGGCCCCCTGGTCGGCCACATCTGCACTTAGCTTTTTAGCAACGGAGTCCGGTAATGTAATAGTAAACTTTGCCATAACTCCTCCGCTGTATCCCTGCTGTATCATTGGCTACAATAAGCTGCGACAATACAGCTCCCACCTCTACAATACAGCCTTACTCGAGAATAATACAGCCTCTACAAAAATCCATCGAAACGTGTTTCTAAGTTTTTTTTGCGCTATATCTCGGCTGTATTTTGAGCTGCAATAGTGAAGTACAATACAGCCTTGCCATAAGTTTAATGTTAATAATAGCCACTAATTGCAGCATTTAATAAAGATGTGTTCTTTATACAACGCGAATACATAATGGGCTTTATTTGCGTTAACAAATCTGACGCCGTAAGAGGGATCCAATGAAGACGAAATTAGGCTATATGGCATTACTTGAGAAAATGAAGCCAAATGAATGCTTGAAATATGTTATTGAAGCGGAGAAAGTTGGGATGGATATGATCTGGGTGGATGACCATTTCTTCCCGTTCCCACCTATGACAGAATGTGGATTTGCTTGGTGTTTTATGGCATCAGCGCTCCAGGCTACGGA
>DASVJT010000203.1:0-5849 GCA_036385775.1 archaeon | reverse complement strand
ATTCACTCACTCCTAAACCGCCAAGCGCGCGGAAAATCTGAGGAGGGGAAAAGTTTGTATATAAAAATAAGGCACATAAAAAACGCACTATATCGGCCTATTAAAGCATTTTTCAGCCTGAATTAGATTAAAAAACCGCATAAATATTGTGCAAGCTATAAAGAGAAACAAAGACTATGAGTGAGTTACCCTCTATGGGTATGTGGAGAAGAAAATACCAATTGTTAATGATGGAGCGAATTAACGTTTGCTCAGATGTTTTAAGACAAAGGCCTTTGGCTTATAAACACGCCATTAACAAGAGTTTTTTCTTGCCCCACATACCCTATAGAGCCAATCTGATTTTTTTTAATCTCATTTTTTCCACGAATTGGCATGACGTAATTTTAGCGTATGATGGTAAGCAATTATAGCGGGCTGCAATAAGAGACAAACAAGCTATTCAAAGAGCGACGTGCCGCGCGATAAGTTGCATTACCGAGTGCTTGCGCACGTCCGGGCCTTGTTAACAAATCAGACAGTTAATGAGGCGTGCGCTGGCTCAAGATCCAAGACGTCATAAACCCACTGGGTGCGCTTTTGCCAGTCATCCCACAGCGCCTGCTTGGGTATGCTATACTTTACGGAGAGCTTATGAAGGATCTCCGTCATGTTCGATTTTTGAGCATAAAGACGGCACATCTCCCGCCTTCTCGCATTGAGCTGCGCTTTACTGGTCATAATTACACCTTTCCAGCTTGCGGAATGAAAGTTTGCCTTGTTATCTATAACGGACGAGCAGTGCGAAAGTGATCAATCCTCGCATGAGATATGCTTCAGTATCCGCTTCTTTCTTGCCTCACAAATCGGAGTGCGGTTTATCGTTCACAACACAGTCGCGAGTGACTCTTCTAAGAACGGACCAACGCTACATGATGATGAGCATGAAAACCCAAGCGAGGTCTAATGAACTCGGCTTGTCCGAAAACGCTGCTGATTGTGAATCCCCTTGCTTCACGACAGCCGCCTTAGCAGCTCCCGCCAGCATGCATATATATCTGAACAAGTGAACAATCGCCAAGAAATGGACACAAAGACGACGGGAGATACGCGTATCAGCTACGAGTGGATTGCCCTCTCCGTGACCACGATAGGCGCGCTGATGGCCGCGATTGATGCGTCGGCTGTAATCATCGCGCTCCCCACTATTATGGCCGATCTACAGGCAGACTTCATAACGATCATGTGGGTGCTGCTGAGTTACATGCTTATCATTGCAGCGCTGGTCCCGGTCATCGGCCGGCTGGCCGACATGCTGGGGCGCAAGAACCTTTACAACCTGGGCTTTATCGTCTTCATCGTCGGGTCGCTGCTGTGCGGGCTTTCATTGCCACAGTTTCACGGCTGGGACTTAGTGGGGTACCGCATGGTGCAGGGCGTGGGCGGCGCACTCCTCATCACCAACAGTGCGGTAATTGTGACTGACGCTTTCCGCAAGGGACGGGTCGGCTTCGGCTTGGGGGTGAACGGTATCGCGTTTTCCGCAGGGTTCCTCCTCGGCCCGGTTGTTGGGGGATTACTCACGTCGATTTCGTGGCGATTGGTGTTCCTAATAAACGTCCCAATTGGCATTATCGGCACGGTATGGGGGATACTCCAGCTCAGAGAGCCAGTGACGCTTCCTACTGGACAGCACTTTGACTGGAAGGGAAGTCTGACCTTCACCTTGGGACTGGCGACACTCCTTCTCGCCGTGTCACTTTATGCCTTTCCCATGACCTCCAAAGGGGTTGTGTACGCCCTCTTTGTCGTGGCCGCCGTAAGCCTCGCTTTGTTCGTTGTAGCGGAACGACGCGCTCCGGAGCCGATGCTCAACCTGCGCCTCTTCGAGAATCGAAGTTTTGCCTACGCCTCAGCCGCTAACGGGATTAATGGGCTTGCTAGAGGGGCAGTGCTCTTCGTGCTTACGTTTTTCCTGCAAGGGCCTTACGGTTACGACCCCCTAAAGGCAGGCATTTTCTTGGCCCCTTTCGGTGCCGCCTTTTTGGTCGTTGGGCCGATTTCAGGGCATCTCTCCGATCGATACGGTGCGCGCTACCTCGCAACGGCAGGGTTGCTCGTCTCTACCGTAGGCTTGCTCGGGCTATGCACTGTGGTGAGCACAACGCCTTATTGGGTCCTCGCCGTATGGATGGCGCTTATGGGTGGTGGTTCAGGCCTCTTTGCGTCACCGAACATGAACGCGATCATGAGTTCGGTTAAGTCGAGCGAGCGCGGGATCGCATCCGGCATACGATCTATGCTGATGAACACCGGCCAGATGCTCTCCATTGCCATTGCCTTCCCGCTCGTCCTAAGCCAGCTCCCTGAGGACGTCTTGTACCACGTCTTCCTGTACGGGGGCGGTCTAGGCGGTACGCCTCAAGTCTTGGCGTCCTTCGAGTTCGGCATGCACGAGGCGTTTCTTGTGTCCGCTGCGGTTACCGTGTTTGCAGCGATCATCTCATTTCGTCGTCCGTCAGGTGTACCGAGCGATTCTGTTGCTGCTTGAAAAGAGGAATCCCAAGCATTCGCGCCCTCAATAGAAAAACCATGTGGCGAATTGGGCCGATAAGCGGCAGCGTCATGCTACGTGTAATCCTTATAACGGTGCTATCGATAATGCATGCTATGGTCTTGAACTGCCAGCAATAGAACTCAAAAAGTCGTAATGGAGAGCTAAAGAGGTGTGAGATGCAAGAAGAAAATGATTCAGAAATGGACACGATATTGGAAAGAATAGCGAGTTACTACGGCTTTGTGCCCCTAATCTATCAAGAGCTCCAACGAAGCCCTGAGGCGTTCAAAGCCTTTTTTTACAAAAATGAGCAGTTAGCGACTGACAGTGCACTTCCTGGACTAACTAAAGAGCTCATCGCAATCGGAGCGGCGGCTGCACTCGGATCTGAATATTGTCTGGACACACATGTTAAAGGGGCGAAGCGTCTCGGCGCGCCCGACGATCAGATCTTTCTCGCAATACTGCTTGGAGCCAGCGTCGCAGAGACTACGGCGCTTTCCAAATCACTTCGTGCGTGGCAGCGTTAAACGGTGCCCTCGCATGGCGCTGTTTACGTGACCGTGACCATATAAACCGTCTGTTCAGTTATAGCTTGTGACGGACTGACATTATCGAACGTGATTGTTGTCGTTCCTTTCGCAAGGCCTTGAAACGTTAAAACCTGAGATCCGGGCACCCCAACTAGGTTTTTCGGGTTCGGATCGCTCAAAAACACGCTGCCCGTAAGCGAAAGTGCTGCACTGTCGTAGTGCGGTTCCCAATGATACCCCGTAGAAGGATTTGACCGGAGAGTTATAGTAAAACTTTGCCCCTGCACCGCAGTTATAGGCTCTCCGTGCGTTACGTTTGTAGCATTCGTTGTTGTGGTCATTGTCACATTTTCACTCATTTGGGTTGACACAGTCGAGGTGTTATTGCTAGTAACGCTCGACGTGCATCCAGCTATGATAACGGTGAGCGTTATCAGCGCGGCCATCAAACAAACAACAGAGGGGCGCGCTCTATCCATCATCTAAGCTTTGTGGCGCTTAATATATATACTCTGATTAAACCAGATCACGCATCCGGACTAGTTCATTGTCGTCGTCTAACGTAAACCCTACTGATCAAGCTTTGATTGTCCTGTTTCCCACAAATATAATCGCCGCTACGAGAATGGCCGTCGCAACCAACACGAGGGCAAATTCTTGGTTATTGGTAGACGAGTATCCCACCGTTATTATCTTCCGAATCATGGCGGTTAGGCCTACACCTAGCAATAGCCCAAGGTTGATCGATCTTGTCTTCATGTAACCAATCACCGTCATGAGTAATTCTAGTACGATGATGGTGACGAATAGCTCTTCTAGTCCAAGTATTGTCGAAGAAGCAGTCAGATAATTACCAATGCTCAACAATTCGTCTAAAAGCGAGATGATCGCAATAACTATGAGAAAAACGGCTACAGCACTGTAAAGCACTAGCTCAGAAGCTTCAAAAATCCGCACTATCCGCCGATAGCCCTTCGGTGGTTCGGATACCATCAAACTGCGTTAAACAAACTGCTACTTTAGTCTTGCGAAATAAGGCTAGTTTGCTTGTCCTCTCGAGGTTCAGCCATACCGCATGGAATGCTTTTGCAAGCAGTTAACCTGAAGTCTTCGGTATCGAACTAAAACTGCTAGGCTCCTCGATTGATGGTCTGAAGCGTTTCAGTAAAACGTCGAGCATCATGGACATCGGCAACGGCTTCTCGCCCTATCTAGCTGACCTAGGCAGGAAGAGCGCGATCACAAAGCCAAGGAGTAGGATTAGAGTAAGTGAGATGAATGTGAGGTGCATTGCAGAGCTGATTGTGCTGTCGACGATGCGTTGCGCTTCTGGAATAAGACTCTGGGGGATAGTGGGCGGCGCACTTGTCTGCATATTTTGGGCGTAAGCGTACAGATTCTGTTGTATCTGCTCTTGGGTCGTCGTGTTACTCACGAGCGTGGATGTGCTGATCCCTGCAACGAGCCCGTTGAAGATTCCCACGAGAAGTATGGCGCCGATAAGCGCGGTGCCTACGGAGTAGCCCAAGTTCTTTGCCGTATTGAGAAAGCCTGAGGCATCGGTCTCTTGGTCTTTTCGCGCAGCGGACATAGTGAGGTTGGTCAACTGAGACAGCAGCAACCCCACACCGATGCCGAATATCACTGTGCCAGGGATGATGTCAACAATCTGAGTGTGCTGGCTAAAGACGTCGCGCAGGAGGAACGTGCCCGCAGCGGCTATCAGAAATCCGAGGAGGGTGACTACCTTGGTTTGTAACATGGATGAGAGTCGCCCCCCTGCGAGCGATAGCACGAAAATTGCAATCGACATAGGGAGCAATGCGACGCCTGTCATAAATGCGCTCTCGCGCAGGACTTGCAAAATGAATATAGGTAACGTAAAAAGCACGCCTGCCAAGGCGGCTTGCTGGATCGCCGAAGCCGCATTGCCCAGAACATAGAGCCGGTTTTTAAGCACAGAGATGTCGAGCAACGGTTCCACGTGGTGATTGGTACGCCGCCTTTGCCAAAGGAGGAAGGCGGCAAAAACGATCAGACCGGCGACTATGAACAACGGCACGAATTGCCAATATTGCGGAGAGCCGAGCAGTAAAATGCCAAATACGAGACTGACAAGCGCGACAACTGATAGCACGACGCCCCCTAGATCTATGTCGCGCCACGTTAGAGATGGTTTGGATTCACGCAGGTACGATCTCATCAAGATGACGGCAATGACCCCCAGCAGTTCACCCGCAAAGATGAATCGCCAGCTGGCAAAGGACGTGAGTACTCCTCCGTAAAGGGGGCCGATAGCAGCTCCCATAGCGGCGATGCCTCCCCAGATGCCAAATGCCGTCAGCCGGTCTTTGCCTTCGTAAGCCGCACTGACCATGGTAGTCGTCGCGGGGAACATCAGGGCAGCCCCGATACCCTCGAGAAGTGACCAACCGATGAAGAGCATGAAGACGTTAACGCTGAGAGCGGCGGTAGTCGTTCCGATGCCGTATATGATGACGCCGGCAAAAAACGTCTTCTTCCTTCCCAAAACGTCCTGGAGCTTACTTCCAGTAAGCATGAAAGAGGCTATCGTGAGCGCATATATAGCGATTAAAGCCTGAATCGTGCTCAAATCAGTGTTTAAGTCCACGATCACCGCCGATATGGAAACATTCATCGCGGAGCTATCGAGAACAATGATAAAGATGGCGATGCACGCAACTAAGACGACGCCCCATTTGAACTGTGAATTCTCTTCTATCGAAAACACCGTGGGCAAATTTTTATTGATGGTAACT
>DASVJT010000202.1:0-2378 GCA_036385775.1 archaeon | reverse complement strand
CCCCTGGGTTTACAAGATCATTGGCCTTGATGCAGATGAAATGCAGCGTGCCGTAGCAGAAATCATCCGAGATCGTGCCTATAAGGTATCCCCTTCACGCGACAGCAAAACAGACAAATATCACTGCCTTAATGTCGAGCTGTCGGTAGAGAGCGAATCTCACCGCACGGCTCTTTATGAAGCACTGAAAGCCCATCGGGCTGTAAAGATGGTTTTATAGAAAAAGAAGCTTGGAGGTAGCAATTTTATGCAATTCACTTTCGCCCATAATAACATCAATGTCCTCAATTTAGAAAAAAGTCTTGCCTTCTACCGGGAAGCGCTGCAATTGGCTGAAGTTAGAAGGCTTGAAGCGCCGGACGGCAGTTTCATTATCGTCTTTCTCGGCGACGGTCAAACACTGCACCAACTCGAGCTGACCTGGCTCAAGGATAGAAAAGAGCCTTACAATCTGGGTGACAATGAATTCTATCTGGCTCTCAAAGTCGACGATTTTGCAGGCGCCCATGCCCTGCATGAAAAGATGGGCTGCATCTGTTATGAGAACAAGGCGATGGGAATCTACTTTATCAATGATCCGGACGGCTACTGGATTGAAATCATCCCCCAAAAGAGATGATTTGCAAGTGCACTGGAATTCGTTAGTTGTAATGAGACTCAAAATTCAGGAGCAACGTGAACTGAATTTTGTAAGTCGAATTTTCCAATGCCCTCTGGCCATTGGAAACTGCCCCACTTCAGTGGGGCAAGGAGGAGGCTCACTAATCCCACTTCGCTACGGGGATACCACGGATATCTTCGATATCCTCCGCCTTTTGCGGGATAATTCAACCAACAAATATTACTTCACTACGCTTGTAATATTTGAGTTTCATTAGTTCGTCCAACAAGTTTCAGTGCGCTTTGCTTCTGAAAATTGGGACTCACTAAAAAGCCCCTTGCCAACATGGCAAGGGGCTTCAATATTTATCTGATTAACAACGATTAAGTTCTTACATGCCCATTCCGGGATATCCTCCACCGGGAGGCATACCGGGCATTCCACCACCGGCGCCCTTCTCTTCGGGCTTATCGGCGATCATGCACTGAGTGGTAAGCAGTAAAGCTGCAACTGAGGCCGCATTCTGCAGAGCAAAACGTGTAACCTTTGTGGGATCAATAACACCGGCTGCGATCATGTCTTCATACACATCGGTACGGGCGTTAAAACCATAGGACCCTTTCTTCTCTTTTACCTTCTCGACTACAATGCTGCCTTCCAGACCGGCATTGCAGGCAATCATTTTAATCGGCTCTTCAATCGCTTTTTTGATAATATTCACGCCTATTTGCTCGTCGCCTTCCAAAGCCATTTTAGCCAGCATAGGAAGAGTCCGTAAATACGCAACTCCGCCGCCGGGAACGATGCCTTCTTCAACGGCAGCGCGGGTGGCATGCAGCGCGTCTTCGACGCGTGCTTTCTTTTCCTTCATTTCGGTTTCGGTCGCTGCGCCGACTTTAATTACGGCAACACCGCCAACCAGTTTGGCCAGTCTTTCCTGAAGTTTTTCTTTATCATAATCGGAAGTGGTCTCTTCGATCTGAGCGCGAATTTGTTTGACACGGCCTTCCAGATCGGCACGTTTGCCGGCGCCATCAATAATCGTGGTGTTGTCCTTATCAATGGTAATCTTCTTGGCTCGTCCTAAATCTTCCAGTGTTACATTTTCAAGCTTGTAGCCCATGTCTTCGGAGATCATCTTGCCGCCGGTAAGGATGGCGATGTCTTCCAACATTGCTTTGCGGCGATCGCCGAAGCCGGGAGCTTTAACGGCTGCAACATGCAGGGTGCCGCGAATCTTGTTGACCACCAGCGTTGCCAATGCTTCGCCTTCGATGTCTTCGGCGATAATAAGAAGCGGTTTGCCCATTTTGGCGATTTGTTCCAGAATAGGAAGCAGGTCTTTCATGCCGCTGATTTTCTTTTCGTAAATCAGAATTAAAACATCATCCAAAGCAACGAGCATCTTGTCGGCGTTAGTAACAAAGTAAGGAGAAAGATAGCCGCGGTCAAACTGCATACCTTCGACGATCTCCAGTTCAGTTTCCAAGCCTTTGGCTTCTTCTACAGTAATGACGCCTTCTTTACCGACTTTATCCATAGCGCCGGCAATGATGTTGCCGATGGTTTCATCGTTATTGGCGGAGATGGTACCGACCTGAGCGATTTCTTTCTGATCTTTGGTGGGTTTGCTCATCTTGCTGAGCTCTTTGACAACCGTTTCGACAGCTTTGTCTATACCGCGTTTAATATCCATAGGGTTGCTGCCTGCGGCAACGGCCTTGACGCCTTCGCGATAAATGGCCTGTGCCAGGATGGTTGCAGTGGTGGTGCCGTC
>DASVJT010000201.1:0-1960 GCA_036385775.1 archaeon | reverse complement strand
AATATCCTGGCTTGCTCCGGTAAGCGCAGCACCTATGGTCCCAGAGGTCATTACAGAATCTGTACTGAGATTCTCCCCGACATTAATGCCTGATACCAGCAAATCCGGTTTCCGTTTGAGGACTGCGTGCTCAGCTAAGAGAACCGCATCAGAAGGTGTTCCGGCGACTGCATACGCTTCATGTTCCTTAATTTGAACGCCTGAAACTCGTACGGGTTCGAACAGTGATAATGATCGACCGACGCCACTTTTTTGAACTGAGGGCGCAACGATAACGACTTTCCCAAGATCTTTAAGTGCGTTGGCTGCTGCGATTAAGCCATAGGAACGTATACCATCGTCGTTCGTTACTAAAATCGTTTTTTCCTGTGTCATCAAACTCCTTAACTGCTGTAACGCATCCCGAACTCGTGGCAACAAATGACCAATGATTCGGTACGAAACGGGGGCTTATTGATTTTTGTACCAAATGTTGCAAGCGCCCTCAGCTGACACCATGCACGGCCCTACAGCTTTGTGAGGGGCGCATGCCTTGGCAAAGAGCCTGCAATCCGTCGGCGCTTTGAGACCCTGTAATATAAGATTGCAGATGCATCCTGTTTTAACTTCTCTGCTTGTGAAATCGAGAGAGTAACGACGTTGAGCGTCGTGAAGCTCAAAATCGTGCTTTATTGCGTAGCCAGAATCGGGGATGACTGGGAAACCGCGCCATTCGAGATCAACTATGTCGAATGTGCGACGCATTAGCGCTTGCGCTTTAACGTTGCCCTCGTAATGGACAACACGAGGATAGGCGTTTTCAACTTTATGTTCACCATTTACAATCTGCTTCACGATAAGATAGAGCCCGTAGAGCACGTCATTAGGTTCAAATCCCGCAGCGACCTGAGGAACCAGGAATTCTTCAAAGGGACGCAATCCGATAATCGTGCAAACGTGTCCTGGTAGCAAGAAGCCATCTATTTGCGCTTTTGACTCACTCACGCGCTCTAGCAGCCAGCGTAGTGCAGGAGGAATGAGTCGATGGGAGCACATTATTGAAAAATTGCTCGGCAACTTTTGCAAGAGCGCAACTGACGTCGTAGGGGCTGTGGTTTCGAAGCCGACGCCGACGAAAACCACGTCCTCGCTCGTCTTTTTTGCGAGCTCTATTGCGTGTGTAATGCTGCCGACCATGTGTACGTCGCCACCTGAATCTGAAAGCGAACCTTCGGTCCCGGGAACGCGCATCAGATCCCCGTATGTCGCAACTGTTATTCCATCCTTGGCTAATTTTATGGCCGCGTCGATTTCGCCTTGAGGGGTGATGCAAACTGGGCAACCCGGACCCATCACTACTTTCAAGTTGTCAGGTAGTAGGGATCGTACGCCAAACCGAGTGATAGCTGCTTCGTGTGTGCCGCAAACATGCATTATTTTTATTTCTTTACCGTGTTTGCGGACGAGCTCACCGATTTTTTTGGAAAGAGCAAGTGCCGTTTCGTGTCCCCGATAATCAACGTTCAACGTCCCATCTCCGTAAACATACGCCGTAGAAAAGTTCGCTCAGAACGACTTTATTGCTAGATTTGTTAATTTCAAACGTGAACCTATGTTAGAAATATTTAGTTATAAAATGCTCGTCGTACGTGGAGTTACACACTTAGTAGTAAAAGCTCCACTTGCAAATACGATTAGTGGGCGCTGTAAGCGCGAACAGTAGTTTCTACCTACATACAGTTTGGTTCCATATAAGCTTGGGACGAGCGCAGCTGAGCTTAAGCTTTGATCTGCGCAGCAGAGAATCCTTTACTTGCAAGTATTTCTTTTACTCTATCTTTGTGATTCCCCTGCAATTCAATGAGGCCGTCTTTCACAGTCCCTCCGCATGCAAGTCTTGCTTTGAGGTAGCTCGTAAGATCTCCGAGATCAATTTCATGAGGATCAATTCCCTCGATGACGGTGACCTCCTTTCCGTAGC
>DASVJT010000200.1:0-18427 GCA_036385775.1 archaeon | reverse complement strand
TCTCATTTCAGTAAAGATTCTCAGGCCCACAACAGCTGAACTCAAGGGTGAAACTATTAAGGTTCAGCAAGGCACAACTGAGTTACCTGAACACACGGCCGTCTATCTTATGGCACGAGGGCTTGCCGAATATGAATCTTGACGATTTAAAAGTGATCATAAATGAAGAACGCCGTTCAAGGCGATTGACCGTGTTGAACAATGATTTTTACTCTGAGTTTAAAGAATACCTTGACTCATTGAAAGATAGTGATAATCCTCAAAAGCGAGACGAACTCGAAAACGCTTTGCGAGTCGCTGATGCGATTTATGATAAACGTGCAGCGAAAATAATCAAGTTGGCGGCGCTCGCTGCAAAAGGGCATAAAGAGGACATAGCGTTAGCTAAAGCTGAGACTCAGATATATGATACAGTTTACAGCGTATTTACTAATTATCGCGACTGTTTGCTAGCACAAACGGAAACCAAAGAGAGCGAGTCCGTTCGGTCACTTTCGGCCCTAAAAGCAGATGAAAACCGCGGAGTTGCGCGGCCACTTCCTAAAGAGGAACCATTGCGAGAGAAGTTTGAAGAAAGCGTTGAACGGCCTCAAATAGGGGTGGGAAGTCAGAGTTTGATCGACTTAAATGATAAAACACAAGAAAGAACGGACGTAAACGAAGCTCCCTACAGCGAAAGGACTTTAATAAAAGAACACGAGAATAAGAGTTACCTCCAAGTACGAGTTTTGATAGATATTCCAACGTTTATAGGGCTCGACGGCGAAAACTACAAACTTGGTGCAGGCGAAACAGTTCTGCTGCCGGAAGGCAATGCTAAAGCTTTGTCAGATCGCCACGTAGCTACCATAGTCGGTGATAAACTTGAAGATGCCAAAGAAGGTCAGGTCAATATGTCCGATGTGCGGAAAGCACACCATTCAAGAAGTTGAAAAAGTTCGAAAGGGGCGTGCATCGTCTTTTACGTGGATCACACGCCAAAAAAAGCGGCGAAGCGGTATTGGCAATCTCGGCAAGTTCTCAAAGGTTCCTGGCGGGGATAAGCCCACCAAACGGGTAAACATCCGCTATCGCTGCACTGAGTGCAACAAAGCACACACTCGAAAGGGATTTCGCGTGTCAAAATTCGAGTTAGTGGAGGCATAAGTTATGAGCAAATTTCTACGTGTTCGCTGTGCGGATTGTGAGAACATCCAGATCATATTCGGCAACGCCTCATCAGCTGTAAATTGTATAGTCTGCGGGCGAACCCTTGCGCAGCCGCGCGGGGGAAGGGCGGAGATAAGGACACAAATACTTGAGGTCTTATGAGAAAAGCCTGGCCAGAGATCGGAGATTTAGTCGTCTGTACCGTGGTTAACGTCGTCGACTTCGGAGCCTTCGTTGAACTTGATGAGTACGACAAAAAGGAAGGCCTCATTCACATCTCTGAAGTTGCCTCTGGGTGGGTCAAATACATCAGAGACCATGTTAGAGAAGGTCAAAAGATCGTTTGCAAAGTACTGAACGTCGATCCTAGTCGGAGCCACATAGACCTTTCGTTTAAAGATGTCAATGAACATCAGCGCCGCGCTAAGATTCAAGAATGGAAGAGCGAGCAAAAGGCGGAAAAGTGGCTCGAATTTGTAGCGGAGGCCACAGGGATGGACAAAGAGGTCCTTTACGATCAACTCGCTGACAAGTTTGGCGGTTTATATTTTCTTTTTGAGGACGCAGCCGCACGAGGTCCCGAAGCTCTCAAGGGACTTCAACCAGAGGTTGCCGCTCAAATTGAGCTTATCGCAAAAGAAAATGTAAAAATACCGTACGTTTATATTACGGGCTATGTTGATTTGGTCTGCCCGCAGCCGAATGGGATAGACGTAATCAAACGAGCTCTAAAAGCTGCCATGAAGTCTGAAAATGATGAAGTCCGCTTTGACGTGAGTTATATCGGTGCGCCTCGCTACCGCATAAGAACTGTCGCGTTAGATTATAAAACAGCAGAGAACGCGATGAAAAAAGCGGCAAACGCGGCTATCGAGGTTGTTATCAAGGCTGGCGGCACTGGAAAGTTTCATAGGGAACTTCAATCATCTTAGTATACTTATAATGGACCCCGTCAGATTATGAAGCTTCGAAAATGCCATGGGTACACGTTTCAGGAAAAGTGCACGACATGTGGACAGGCGACCGCCATGGCGCGTCCACCAAGATTCTCACCAGAGGATCGATACGGGAGATATCGGCGAATTCTTAAGCGCGAAACAACTGCAAGATCAAAGTAATCTTTCTGATTTAAGCGCACAGTCTTTCTGGAAGAGGTGGGATTTAGATGGAGCGAATAGAAGTAAAGGAAATTAAGCAAGTCGAATTGGAAAGCCCCGTTTTGGTGGAAGGATTACCTGGCATTGGACACGTCGGGAAACTAGTCGCTGAACATATGATAGATGAGCTTGGCGCTGAGAAAATAGCAGAAGTATACTCGTCACATTTTCCCCCACAGGTGATCGTGCTTGCCAATGGGTTGGTGCGGATGGTTAGAAGCGAGTTTTATGCAGTTAAAAGCGAGAAGCAGGACTTATTAATCTTGGTGGGAGACCACCAAAGCGCGACTAACGAAGGCCATTATGAACTGACTGACGCCTATCTAGATATCGCAAAGAGACAAAATGTGCGACGAATATACACGCTTGGCGGATATGGTCTTGGACAACTTGTAGAGAAACCTGCGGTTCTTGGTGCTGTGAACAATGAAGCATTAATCGAAGAAATGAAACAGTATGGGGTACTTTTTAAAGAAAACGAGCCGGGAGGGGGCATCGTGGGCGCTTCTGGCTTGTTATTGGGCCTCGGTGGCCTCGCAGGAATTGATGCAATATGTTTGATGGGTGAGACATCCGGATACTTAGTTGATCCAAAAAGCGCTCAAGCTGTATTGAAAATATTGTGCAAAGCCCTTAGTATTGACATTGACATGCAACCCTTGGAAGACCGTGCAAAAGACATGGAAAAAATCGTAGCACGGCTTAGGGAAATGGAACAAACTGGGATGCATGAAGTGGCGAGCGAAGAGGATCTTCGTTATATACGCTAATATTCCTCTTAAACAAGCGGCATGATGCTTGCTTGGTGCCAGAGCATCCTTCGCTTCAGGATATACATTGAAGGAGGGTAATCGTGATTCAGGTCAATATTGAAAAATGTGGACACTGTGGCGCTTGTGTGTCGGTTTGTCCCAGTAACTCGATAACGCTTATCGAGTCGTGTCTAGAAATTGCAGATACGTGCACGGCGTGTGAGACTTGTGTAACAATCTGTCCGGTCGGTGCGCTAGCCATTTGTTAACAAGGGGGCTCGGGTGTGAAAGACAAATACGACGTTGTAGTGGTGGGCGCGGGCCCCGCCGGTTCTTATGCTGCAGCGACTGCAGCAAGTGAATGCGACGTTCTTTTGATGGAAAAGCGGCAGGAGATCGGCGATCCTGTACGCTGTGCAGAAGGCGTATCAACAGGGGCTCTCTCGAAGTTTCTGCAACCACAAAAAGAATGGATAGCAAATAAAGTAACTGGCGCCCGAATATTTGCGCCTGATGGGACGCTCTTGGAAGTCTCCGAAGAACTTGCAGGTCCCGAGGTGGGTTACGTGCTTGAACGCAAGATTTTTGATCGAGATCTTGCGAAGCGAGCAGCCAAAGCAGGGGCCGATGTAACTGTTCGTACACGCGCTGTCGGCGTTATAAGAGAAGATGGGTTTGTGCGCGGCGTCAAAGTCCGGCACTTAGGTGAACCGCTGGAAATACGGGCTTCTGTGGTTATCGCGGCCGATGGCGTCGAGTCACAACTCGCCCGGTGGGCAGGTATTAATACGACTCTCAGACCCAGCGATCTGGAGAGCTGTGCACAATACTTAATGACAAATGCCGATATTAAAGAAGATTATTGTGATTTTTATCTTGGTTCGGAATCTCCGGGTGGCTACGCTTGGGCATTTCCAAAGGGGCCTCAAGAAGGAAATATAGGGATGGGCGTCCTTGCGAGCAAATTAGCGGGCAAACACTCCATCGATTATTTGAATGCTTTTGTGGAACGACACTTTCCTGATGCACAACCAGTTGAACTGCATTTAGGTGGTGTCCCGGTCAGCAAACCGGTTCGTAAGACGGTGGATGATGGACTAATGCTCGTCGGTGATGCAGCCCACCACGTAGACCCTATTACAGGCGGAGGCATAATTAACGCGTTGGAAGGTGGCAGGCTGGCTGGCGAGGTTGCAGTCCAAGCGGTTCGAGCGCAAGACGCTTCATTGAAGGTGCTTAAGCACTATGAAGAAGGTTGGCGTGCTTCTTTCGGAAAGAAGCTTGAACGTAATTATAAAATTAAGAATATCTTTGTAAATCTTTCCGACGCTGAATTGAACAAGCTCATTCGTTCGATTGAAGGTCTCCCACTTGAAGAAATGAGCGTTGCTGGAATCGTCAAGCGCTTGATTTCCAGCAATCCGCGACTGTTGATGGGCCTGCGCCATCTGTTTTGAGAGGAACCAACGCGATATGAAGGTTGCCGGAGTGGATGAAGCTGGAAAAGGTGCTGTCTTGGGTTCACTCTTCGTTGCAGGGGTCTCCATTGACTCATCTGCATTGAAGTATTTGGATAGGATGGGACTTAAAGATTCAAAAGTTCTAAGTCCCAAGCGCCGCGAATTTCTGTCGAAGCGGATTGAAAAAGTTTGTGCTGTGCAGCTCCAGGAGATCACAGCTCAGCAAATAGATGAACTGAGAGCGATCCTCACTATGAATGACATTTTAGTTAAAGGGCATGCTCAAAGTTTGCGTCGTTTAAAGCCAGATGTAGCATTTGTGGACGCTGCTGATGTTAATGCGTCGCGATTCTCTAAGCGCGTGATCGAAGAAAGTGGAATAGAAGATGTAATCGCTGAGCACAAAGCAGACTTGAATCACGCGATAGTGTCAGCTGCGTCAATTATTGCAAAAGTCAGGAGGGATTCGAGCATAAAAACTCTCCAATCTAAGCTCGGCGTTGATATCGGTAGTGGCTATCCATCAGATGCAAGGACGATTACTTTTTTGAAAAAGTGGTTAGATGAACGAGGCGACTTCCCACCTGGCACTAGACGTTCTTGGAAAACGGCGCAAAATTTGCATGCTGCTACGCTCAATAAGGGGCAAAGCGACATGCAGTAAGACTGGCAAGCTGCCAAACTAATGTCATTTAGTAATGTTATCTTAACTTAATTGGGACTTTTTCAAAAAAACTCTGTTCGCCGAGCACGAAAAGCGATTGTTCTTGATCCTTATAGAAACGGATCTCATCATTTTTGTGAACGGTTTCACTGTATTGTCCATCGACGACGATTGCCGCATCTTTCTCTCTTATTTTGATGACTATCGTGCTCGTGTCGTGTACGACCCATGGGCGTACTGAAAGCTTTTGTGGTGCTAGGGGAACGAAGAGGAATGCGCCCACTTTCGGATCCATGATCGGACCACCCGCGCTCATTGCGTACGCGGTTGAACCAGTTGGCGTTGCTACGATCGCGCCATCTGCCCTTAATACGTCCACTTCATGATCGTCGACCTGCACACTATACTCTAGTATTTTTGCTGGTCGAGCGGTGACGATAACTGCCTCGTTAGTTGCGGATGGTAAGGATCTATCATTTACCGAAATCGCTAAACGTGAATGCGTCGAGACCCGAAAACCTTCCAGCAAGCTCTCTACGACGCTGAGGGCCCTTGCGGGATTGACATCTGCCAAGAAGCCGACCTTGCCGACTTTTATCCCGACTATTGGGATCGGATGTTGAATGTTTTGGAGAACGCGCAGAATCGTACCGTCTCCACCGATGGTCACTACAACGTCGGCTTCTAACGCTTCAAGAGGCACTCCTTTTTGTCCTAACGCGTGTGCGGTTGCATCGTCATATACAATCTGAGCACGCCCGTTTAAGAATCGGCCTATCTTGGCAGCTAAATCGGTTGCTTCTCTTTTATCGCATCTAGAGATGATTCCTATCTGCATATGTACAGACCAAATTTCATCGGTTTTTTAATCGGCGCGCGCTACCGGACGCTAGGCGCTTAAATCTAATGTGTATACATTTATATTTAATGCTCGTCTATTACCCCGTATGAAGGAGCAAACGGAAATAAGAACGCTGAAAGTTGGCCGTTATATTATAATTGATGATGAACCTTCAACTATTGTTAATTTAGAAAAATCAAAACCGGGCAAGCACGGATCAGCCAAGGCGCGGATAGACGCAATTGGGGTTTTCGACGGACAAAAGCGGTCAATTGTGCAGCCGGTGAGTGCTAAGGTGTATGTGCCTATTGTGGAAAGAAAAGGGGCGCAAGTTCTTTCTATCATGGGACACGTCGCGCAGCTTATGGATTTGAACGATTACTCAACTTTTGAGATCGAGATTCCTCAAGAATATATGGCCAAACTTGAAGAAGGCAAGGACGTTACGTACCTGGAATCGATGGGTAATCGCAAATTAGACATCAAATAATAAGACCAACTTTATTGTTTTTTGCCGTATGATGTTTGCTGATTCTGGCGCCGATTACGCAAGTAGTAAGTACGTAATTCACGGCATCTTGTTTGACGGGACTTCATCGTTTAGAACGGGATCTAGGTGGGCGCCTGAAGCGATTCGAAAAGCTTCTCAAAACTATGAGGCATATGACTTTGATTCTGATCGCGATCTTTCAGAGTTGCTAATTCACGACATGGGTGATACGGAGTACGGTAATCTAAACGAAATGGTTGTCGATCTCGAAAAAACAACCTCTCGCTTAGTTGAGGACGAAAAAGTGCCAATAACGTTAGGTGGTGAGCATTCAGTTACTTTTCCCTGTGTTAAGGCCTTAGCGAGAGAAATGGAGCTCGTGGTCGTCATTTTTGATGCGCATTTGGATTTTAGGGAGGACTATCTAGGTAATAAATTCGGCCACGCGTCCGTTGCGCGGAATATCTCGGATCTTGGGATACCGCTTATTCAAGTTGGAATCCGAAGCGGAGCCCGCGTTGAGTATAAGCATGCGTTAGATACCAGCGCTATTTATACGATGGAACAGATTAGGCGGGAGGGAATCAAAAAAATCTTGGACGAAATCGAATCTTCAGTCAGGGGCAAGGCCGTTTATCTCTCCATTGACATGGATTCTCTCGATCCTGCTTTTGCACCTGGTGTAGGAAATCCTGAGCCATACGGGTTGGCGCCATTGGAACTGCGAACCGCGATCAGGCTTTTGGCACCTTATGTGTCTGGTTTCGATTTAGTTGAGATCACTCCCGACTATGATATGGGAATGTCATCTATGGTCGGCGCGAAACTCGTTCGCGATTTCTTGTTTGCTCATTCAAGTTTGTAACTTAAACGACGATTAAGGAGATTGTTTAGTGAACCCAGTTAAACACGCTACGGTCCAAAAAGGTATCACTGTCGCTGCTCTCATCCAGCAGTACGAAAACTGTGCTTTTGGAGCTGGACGCTTAGCTAAAGCCGTTAAGATTTTCAAAGAAATGCAAGTTGAAGATGTTACGAGCTTTTTTGGTCTTGCCGGCGCTATGGTCCCTGCTGGAATGCGGCAGGTCGTTGTTGACATGATTAAGCGCCGTGATATTGACGTTCTGGTAACGACTGGGGCTAATTTGGTGCATGATATGATCGAAGCATTCGGCGGTGAGCATTGTCAAGGCCAATGTAGCGCAGACGATATTGAGCTAAAGAACTCCAAAATAGATAGGATCTACGACGTTTATCTAGCTGACGAACATTTCACGACGTTTGAAAACAGGTTTGATGCTATCGTTACCGATATTCTTGATTCAAGCTCACAAAAACAGTTTTCTATTGCGGATTTCTTGCATGAGATCGGGTCGCGTATTAAGGACAAAAACTCTATTTTGCGAGCCGCTGTAGATAACGAGGTCCCGGTCTTTTGTCCTGCAATTGCTGATTCTTCTATTGGACTCCAGAGCTGGGTGTTTGGGTACAAACGTGATCTTCATGTTGATACATTCAAAGATATTAGACAAATCATGGACATATGCTACAATGCAAAACGATCCGGTGCGCTTTTTATAGGCGGGGGTGTTCCAAAGAATTTCATCATGCAATCTATGCTTCTTATCCCTAAAGGGCTTGACTTTGCCATCCAATTAACAATGGATACCCCTGAAACGGGGGGTCTTTCCGGCGCAACTTTGGACGAAGCGAAATCGTGGGGGAAAATTGGCGAACACGCTGAGACTGTTACTGTGTATTCAGACGCGACTATAACGCTTCCAATCTTGGTTGCTTCTTCGTTATAAATCGCTAGCTTGTCAGTCTATGCGCTCTAAAAGCGCCTCCCAGATACGCGATCTATGTCAAAACTTGCTGTTTTTGAGATGGCCATCACAGCAAAGGTCCCAGCCTGAATCGGATCGGTGACCACTAGGTCAGCCACGTCTGGCACGGAGCCTGCCATATTAAGGGCTATGACCTTAAAGCCCTCATTTTGCAGCTTCGCGACCTCTTGAGCGATTTTCCCCCCCATGAGGGAACCTGCCAGCACTACAATACTTGCTCGATGCGTCCTAGATACTGCATTTACCGCTTTTGCAATGTTATTTTCGTCTACTATAGGCAAAGTATCGATGCTAATGCGCTCCCCTCTTATGTTGTGCCTATCAGCTTCTGTAATTGCCCCGAGAGCTACCTGTGCAACCTGAGCGCCCCCGCCTATAATGATAATCCTGGAGCCCCAAATCTTATCGAACGGTTGGTGAAAAGAAACGCTTACAACGTCAGTAATAGCTTTTAGCTTTTCTGCTAATTTACGTCCACTAGGCATATTCTCAATTTCCATGTAGATTGCAGCCAAGCCTTTATGCTCACCTTTCGTAAGAATAAATTGTTGTGTATATTTTATATTCCCCTCAAAATGCGCGACTGCCGCAGCAACGTCTCTAAGAACGCCAGGTTTATCTTGGCATATCACATTTATCGCGGTCGATTTCTCCATCTCTTTTTAGCTCCGATTAATGCTAGTAGCCCGATGCGGGTTATTTATTATTCCTTCTTCTGTAATTATGGCTGTAACTAACTCTTTAGGAGTCATATCAAATGCAGGATTTTCAACTTGAACGGACAGAGGGGCGATTTGTTTTCCGCGACAAAATATTAGTTCATTAGAGTCGCGTTCCTCAATTTTGACAATTGAACTTTTATGATCAAAAGTTGCTAAAGGCGCAGCAACATAGAAAGGTACCTCGTGAGTTTTGGCGCAAATCGCAAGCATATATGTCCCTACTTTGTTGTAGACTGAAGTTTCAGTAATCCTATCCGCCCCCACTATGATGCTGTCGATTTTTCCCTGTTTCATTACAGAAGCAGCCATATTGTCAGTTATTAATGTTGTGGGGATATTATCTTCTAATAATTCAAAGACTGTGATACGGCTGCCTTGGTTGAGCGGTCGAGTTTCGCACGCATATACGGTGATGCGCTTTCCCTCTTGTATTGCAGAGCGCACGATTCCTAAAGCGGTTCCCCAACCGACCGTAGCAAGCCTTCCAGCATTGCAGTACGTCATTACAACGTCGCCGTCTTTAAGCAGTGATGCGCCGATACGCCCTAAGGCCTTGTTTGTTATTACGTCTTCTTCGGCTATGGAGAGTGCCTCATTGAGCGCTACTTCTCTGACTTCTTCAACCGTAATGCAGGGCTCAATAGCTTTTAGAACGCGATCAACCCCAAAAAACAGATTGATGGCAGTCGGTCTTGTTTCAATTATTGACTTTGCTGCCAGATGCAAATGCGCTTTTAGCTTGACGATGCTGCGTTTTTTTTTCGACTGTGCGGCAAGAGCAATTCCATAAGCACCGGCTGCTCCTAGAGCAGGTGCTCCGCGCACTTTCATTGTTAGTATCGCGTTGATGAGCTGATCTAGTGTCGTGATTCTGACGAGTTCATAAGTGACAGGAAGTTTAGTCTGATCGACTAATACAATCGCGTCTGAGTCCCAGAAAATCGTTAGTTTTTCATCAAACTGCTGGTCCATATGCTCAACTAGAAATTAAAGTTTACAAGCTTAACGGTAGGACTCTAAAAAGACAAGTTTTGTTTAGGTGCTCCAGCATATGGCGCCATTCGCATTCAACTCCAATCAATTAAGTCTTTAACCTCAATCTAGGTGTTCATAATAGTTCGTTTAGAGGCTTATTTCCTTTTTTGTACAATTTATTATCCTATAACAACCATTAAGTAATAAGCATCTTAATTGTCTCAAGAATCGCAAATGCTTGCAGATGATCTTATCCGGGCAACGTTTTCATCAGACGAGGAGCTTAAGAGCACTCTTTTGCAAGCAATCAAAGAACTTGGATTTTCAGTGACTAAGTTTGCTGAGATGTCCGGGGTCTCTTCAAGTACGCTTTATAAAATCATTTCAGGTGAACGGGAACCAAACCTTAAGACACTTAGAGAGATCCTTAAAGCGATCAGAAGGCTAGAAGGAGCTTCTAAGAAAGGAGACCTTATTGCTGTCGTTGCAGCAAGGCCTGTACTGGACAAGATAACAGAAAGGTCAATGGTGATAGAGGGAAAAGAGATACTGATTCGAGAGTATCCGGCCACCTCTATTGAAGAAGCTCTGATTGCGGCCATCCATGCTGAAAGAGATGGAGCGCTTGCGCTTGTTTGCGCTCCGATCGTCAGCCCCACCGTCGAGAAGATCTTGCGTATCCCGGTCGCGTCTATTATGCCGCAAAACAGTCTCGTTGAAGCGATCAAGCTTGCAGCGCGAAAAATCAGTTGACGAATAGCGAGCCAAAAAAAGCCCAGTTCTTGCGTTTCTGGAAACTAATGTAGCTAGATAACTGTATGCCAGTGCGGGAAGGCCTGCTTTGCTTTCAATTCTAGCTGTAACTATAAAATTGACGGAAATAAAAGATCTTATTTGCACTCTTTACGCAGGGCTTTGGCCATCTAAAAAGGAAACTGACATCCGTTAACATCGGATCTGACTCAAATCAGGCAAGCTGCGATATCAGTGTCTATAATTGTTTCGCAGTAACTACAACGTAACGCTAACGACTCTAGCACTTTAAACTTTGAATAGACGGGTTCTGCGCTGTTAGATATACAATTTAAGTTGGGGCACCGAACGACATGAGTGATTAAGTCTGGCAAAACAACTGAGTTTTTTTGCACCACTTCAAAATCCCGTATGATATTTATCGTCGCTTGAGGGGCGATAAGAGCAATCTTGTCAACCTCTGCAGGAATCAGCTCCCGATCTTCTATTTTAACGATATCTTTTCGTCCGTACGGTGACCGCTTGCTAGTGACGTTCATAGCAACGCTTACTATAGCGTTGGTAGTGCCGATGATATCTAGTATTTTTAGCACATTTAAAGCATTTCCAGCCGTAATATGGTCGATGACAGAGCCATTTTTGATCGATCTGACTCGTAATTCTTCCTTATTTTTTTTCGGCGTCATATTGCGTTATTCATAAGAATCGCTAGTAATGCCATTCTAACAGGAATCCCATAGAACGCCTGTTTGAAGTATCTTGCATGTTTGGTTTTATCTACTTCCGGGGCTATTTCGTCCGTGCGCGGGAGCGGGTGCATGATAATTAAATTTTCGCGCACCTGATCCAAGACGCTTGGCGTTACCTGGTAACTCTTAGCAACGCGTAAATACTCATTTGGATCAGGAAATCGTTCTTTTTGTATTCTCGTAACATAGAGAACGTCTACATCGCGAATAACATCGTCCACATCCTCGGCCAACCTGACTGAATTTAAGCTATTTATTATGTGCTTTGGCATTTGCAGTCCTTCCGGGGCGATCAGCGCGATGTTCGCATCGAACATGTTAAGGGCGTAGACCAATGAATGAGCCGTTCTTCCGTATTTAAGATCTCCGAGTAAGGCTATGTCGAGATTATCTAAGTGGCTCTCTTTTTTGATCGTGTAAAGATCAAGAAGGGTTTGTGTTGGATGATGTCCTGCTCCATCCCCCCCGTTTATGATAGGTATCTCTGATATTTCGCTCGCCATGCGGGCTGCTCCCTCTCTTGGGTGCCTGAGGACTATGGCATCCGCATACTCTCCAACGACTTTTATCGTATCAGCCAGAGTCTCGCCTTTTAGAACCGAGCTTTCTTCTGAAGTCAAGTTAAGAGTAGATCCGCCCAGCCGTTTCATTGCTGAATCAAACGAGAGCCGTGTCCTCGTACTTGGTTCAAAAAAAAGTAACGCCAATATCCGGTTTTGGAGCATCCGTATGCCAGATTTTGCATACGGCATCATTCTCTCTGCGCAGTCTAAAATAAACTCAACATCTTCGCGCGTCAAATCTCGCATTGAAACGACGTGCTTTTTGTTGAACATCTCATCCATATTGATGCACGACACTCTTATAGTTTGTTGAGCGAGTATGCCATGTTCTGACGATGATTGGCGAACTTCTTGAATCGTCTAAAAAAAGTATTACAGCTGTTGGACCACTGTCTCTACCTCTCGCCTGTAGGCATCTTGGCTTAGCCCAGCAACGCAAGTTAAGGCCATTGCCCCGCCGGCCCCTACACCCTCTTTGACCTCTCCTTGTTCATATTTTTGCAGTGCGCTAATTGAGCTTTTTGAGAAATCTGGGTAAGCACTAAATGCATCGATTTCTAATGCATCAATCAACTCAATAAACCGTGCTGAACTGTCGTCAAAGACATATTTTGTCGTTGCTAAAACCAGATCGTCGCCAACGTTGAGCTCCTTTAGGATAGCAGCAACAGCTCCCATTTGGGTTCCGCCGGCCAAAACAACATATTTTCCGCTATTTAGTAATCCTTCGGCTAGCCCAACAACAGAAGGCATCATGGGATCACCGAATAGTTTGATTGCTCGCATTGGATCGCGCTGTAAGCTTCCTGGATTGACGGAGGCCCTTTGCATAGCCTCTCTTACGACTTTTTCCTTCAAGGCTGAAGGATTTGAAGCAAAACTGCTGCTAACGTTTACGTTGTAACCAAGTGCCTTTAACACACACAATGCGGTGGTCGTTCCTCCAGGAATTGTCTCACCTATCACTGCGAGATCGCAATCGCAACACTCTGCAAGCTTGCGGGAAGCGTCGCGGATTATGTGGGCATCAGGAACGCCAGGTCGAATACGGATGTCATAGCCGTGTTTTGCGCGAAGGTCATAGTAAGGCACGCCTGGGACAATTTGTAATCCAGAATTAATTAAGAGATGTGCGGATTGCGAGAGATTAAGTCCTGCACGGGTAAGAACGGCCGGGGTAGCGGCACCAGACGGCGCATCAGACATAACCTGTATTGTCTTTAACTTTCCACGGGAGACGATTTCTGCATCGGCGGCAGGTGTATGTTGGATATACCTCTGGCTGCTTCCTGCCCCTGATATGCCAGGTACGGTCGCAATTTCCGAGTTTGAAAGAACTAGAAAAAAAAGTGGATGCTCTGTGCTGCTAAATCTCTTTCTGATATTTGATGATTCGCCCGAAAAGTTGCGGCAGTTCGTTACCCACATAACTAGCGACGCACTTCACGTTTTGTTGTATCCGCACCTGTTGTGCTCTTTTGTTCGAGCCGAGGGAGGGTATACGCTCCAAATGGCATTACTATGATTCTGGCATCTGGCCCTTGTTTTTTTAGCGTTGCTTGGACCGCCTCCTCTAAGTTTCGAGAGCAGCTTAAAAACGTTTGTTCGACAATTTCCTTTTGAAGCTCTGAGACAAGGTAGATGTCTGCTTTTTGAGTGAGCTTCGCCAAAATCCCGGCTTTGTGCCCGCCAATTTCGAAAGCATAGTCGAGCCTGTCAATAAGCTCTTGCTTATCTTGAGCTTCGTGAATCCAACGCTCAAATACCTTTTCTCCTAATCCTTCTGGACATTCAGCCGCCAAAATGATGGCGCCACCGTCTTTGAGCGCGTGTTTCGCATTATCTAGCGCTTTTTGTGCTTGAAAGAGGTTTATGTCCTTCGGTGAGCCTCCGGCCGATGCCAATACAACGTCTGCGAGCTCTTGTATTGGCACAATATACATAGAATCTACGATTTCTGCCCCCTTACGGTGTGCGAGAATCGGATCACCTGCAACAGCTCTAACAATTTGTTTTTTTGCGTTGAGCACCACATTCACGATAAAATCACACCCAATTAGTTGGCCCGCTTCCTCGAGGTCTTCCCTCACGGGGCTGTCTAGCCTTCCTGCTTCAGCGTTTGGCTGTAACATGAGTTTGTGATTCGATTCAATCGTCTGGCGTGAACAAACGCCCGGGAGCAATGATTTATATCCCCCGCTATATCCAGCAAAATAATGGAGCTCAACCGTACCAAGGCAAACTCGCAAGTCAGAGCTAAGCACCTCTTTGTTTGCGAAAATCCGTGTTCCTCGTGACGTTGTATTGACAAAAACGCAGTTATTACCATCGTGGTTGATGCATCGGTAGCGATTAAAAATATCGTCACCTACAAGGTCTTTCATCTCTGAATTTGAAATAGGTCGGTGAATTCCAAGAGCAAATAATATCGTTATCTGGCTTTTAGGGACCTCTGCTTTTCGCAATTCGTTGAGAACGTGCGGCAGCAGCTTTTTAGTTGGAGTTGGTCTCGTGACGTCGCTCGCTAGAATGACCACACGTAAATCCTTTTTTGCGCCTTTCCGTTGCGATGCGATTTCATAGAGCGTGGGCGCCCCTATCGGATCATTCAAAGCACGAACGATTTCGCTCTCCTCATTCGATACTTCGATTTCGCGTGGCTCTATAACCTGAATTAGGTTATTCGTGTCGAGAGTGACTGAGGTTTTATCTTTTCCATATTTGAGGGTGATTTGCGATTTTCCCATCAAGGATTGTTTCGTCTTTTTTAGTATATCAATATTCAATAGGATCTGTGAAAGGTGCAGAACTAGGTTCATATAGAATTATTGCCATAACATGAATCCGGGATACGTAACATTCTATTACGAGGAGTGGAGGGGCCCAAAGTTGTATAGATCATATGCTGAGATGCCAAAAATCGAGCTCCCAGGCGATATTGAGGTTAAGATTAGCGATAGCACATTAAGAGACGGGTCACAAATGCCCGGAATCGTGCTTAAAAAAGCGCAAAAGTTTAGGATATTTGAATTATTGCACGAAATGGGTATAGAAAAGTTAGAATGTTTCCTCTTCAACGAGCGCGATCGCATTTTAGCCCGTGAAATGTTGGACTGCGGTTATGAAAGCCCTCAGATTACCGGGTGGGCGCGCGCAAACGAGGCAGACATCGACATGAGCATCAGTATGGAAGGTATAGATGAGGTAGGCATCCTCATGTCTATATCAGATACACACATTTTCGACAAACTTGGCTTATTGGATCGAGAACAGGCGCGCGACAAGTATACTGAAGCTCTTCAATACGCAGTAGATCATGGGATGAAGGTTCGATGCCATCTTGAGGACATTACGCGAGCAGATATTCCAAACTTCGTTATACCATTAGTGAAGGATCTACTAAGCATTGCCCCTGATGCGATTTTTAGAATCTGTGATACTTTAAATTACGGCTTGCCGTTCGAAGATACCCCCTTGCCGTACAGCATACCCCAGATAGTTCGTAACTTTAAGGAGATCGGTGCGGTGAACCTCGAAATGCACGTTCACGATGATTTCGGGCTCGGCGTGGCCAACACTTTGGCTGGATACTGGAACGGAGCGAACTGGTCAAGCTTGACCTTCATGGGCATAGGGGAGCGGGCAGGAAATACCGAGCTTGAAAAGATTTTAACCTTCCTTTTTTGCCGAGTAAAGGGTTTTGAAAAGTACAACCCCAAACCAGTAACAGAGCTTACACGCTATTTAGAACACGAGCTTGCTTTTAGACTACCAAGGAACAAGGCCATCGTCGGTGAAAATATTTTCGCCCACGAGAGTGGTATACACACCGACGGCGTCTTGAAGAACCCTTTTACGTACGAGCCATTTCCTCCTGAGGTTGTAGGTGGACACCGAGTTCTGCTAATTGGAGACTCCTCTGGGAGGGAAGTGGTTCGCTATAAGATGCAGCAAGTCTTGAACGAGCTCTTAGGGGTGGAAGTAAACTTAAGGAAAAATGACCGCCGGATCAAGATGATCTGCAACGACATACATAAGCTCTACGACGAAGAGGCTCGTAATTCAAGCGTTTCAGATGATGAGTTGAAGGAATACGCCATCAAATACTTCCTGACGAGTGAGGAAGTGTTCCCACCCTGGATTGCTCACACGCGTTACGAATAACTAGAAGGTAGAGGAAGGAATTACGAAGGAATGTCGCTTTCGCCGGGACGACAACATCTCGCTCGGCGGCAACCTCGAGTACCATTGTTGTTCCCTTGCTGCCAAGGGCGTTATGGTTCACCAAGCACAGTGCGATGAGAGCGGGGTTGAGGAGCTACAACCGAGTTTTGACTGTCGTCACATGCGATCGAAGAAGCAATGAATAAGCGGGGGACTATCAACGGAGTTTGTGATCTGCGCTGCGAAGGTTAGCGTATCAGATAATAGACCAGCACATGTGTGACGTGTCTAGAGAAAAAGTAGCTACATCTTCTTCCTGTAATTATCTCTTTTTCTGGTAGCTTTCGATCTTTTCTATAATGCAGTCAACTACTTGGCTTGTACGAAGGCCACCTCCAAGATCGTACGTAGTCTTGCCTTCGGCAATTACCTCTTGTAGGGCTTCGAAGATCATAGATGACTCATGCGAGCTGCCTAAATAATCGAGCATCCAAGCTCCAGCGAGTACAGAGGCAGTGGGATTTACTTTATCAAGGCCCCGATACTTTGGCGCAGACCCATGGGCTGGTTCGAACATTGCATAATGGTCGCCAAAATTAGCCGAGTAGATCATACCAATACTACCTACTAATGCTGCACATTCTTCGCTGATAATATCCATAAAGAGATTGGTCGAAAGCAATATCGACTCATTAAAAATTTGTGGGTTTTTCACAAGCTGCTGTGCCACGTTGTCTACGTGATACTCCCATAGGTCGATGCTCGGATAGTCATTCTTCGTCTCTCTTACAGCTTGGAGAAAAGCGCCGTCAGTCTGTTTGAGTATGTTGCTTTTGTGGATCGCAACAACGGTTTTCCACGTGCGCTTTTGTGTCTCTTTAAAAGCAAATTTAGCGATTTTTCGACTCGCCGATTTCGTGATTTTCCGCAGCGCGACAAACATATCGGCTGAGAGTTGTATTTCACTTCCTGCATACATACCTTCAGTCGCTTCACGCACGCAGACAAAGTCTACATCACCAAGAGGACGGGGGGTGTTGGCAAACGTCTTTATTGGACGAACATTTGCATAGAGATCCATCTCCTGCCTAATAGTGACTGCTACACTGCGCGGGGAGCCAGGGCCTCCTGGAGTTGTGGTCGGCCCTTTGAAACAGGCCTGAGTTGAATTGATCACGTCTCGAGTCTCATCGGGAATCAATGAGTCCCCCGGGTGAGATTCGTACCAGTCGCTTCCGGCTTGACATAGGATCATGTTTACAGGCGCTCCTGTAGCAGTCACGACACGCATTGTTGCCTTGACTAACTCAGGTCCGACCCCATCTCCCAGAATTACAGCTACATCTTGCATTTACCTCACCTGCTAGTGTTATCGTTAAAAGATCGTCGAGCTGATCAGTCCGTATATCCTCCACAGGCGTCTAAGTAGGACATTAGTCCACCTTTCTCGAGCAATTCTTGCATAAACGTAGGAATCGGCTTGAAACTGAGTTCTATTTGTCGATCCTTGATGCGTATCACCCCCACATCAAAATTTACTTCTAGGTCTTCTCCTGGGGCCACCTCTTTCGAGATGTCCGCACATTCTATAAGAGGGAGACCAATGTTGAAGCTATTTCGGTAGAATATCCGTGCGAAGGACTCTGCGATGATGCACGAGATACCACAAGCCTTGAGAACCTGCGGCGCCTGTTCTCTTGACGAACCGCACCCAAAGTTTGCCGCTGCAACGAGGATAGGATTTCTTAAACGTTGGCAATCTTCATAAAAGTGCGAATCGATTGATTCAAAAGTATGTTTGGCAAGCTTGTTCAAATCGAGCTCATCATACTTGTACTTCCCTGAAATAATTTCATCGGTGTTAGTATCGCTAGGGAACACTCTGACAACCTCTCCTTTTATGTTCATAGCTCTACCCTTTTTCTATGTTCTAGCCATCGCGATTTCGTGGATCTGTAATTCTTCCCTCGATGGCGCTTGCTGCTGCCGTTGATGGACTAGATAAGTAAATAAATGACTTGTCGTTGCCCATCCGGCCCTTAAAGTTCCTATTTTGAGTAGAGAGGGCGACTTCATCGTCTCCTAAAGCAACTGTTCTCCCGATGCAAAAACCGCACCCTGGCGGGCCAATAGAGGCACCT
>DASVJT010000199.1:0-5738 GCA_036385775.1 archaeon | reverse complement strand
ATTGCGGGAGAATTCTCTCGTTGGCGAGATGTGCGAGAGCTTCCCAACAAATGCGACGGCCCTCGTTTGTCCATCGATTTGTCCGATTTGCACAATCGTATCGATGCCAAGCTCGTGAGCTACGAGCATGGCTGCAGTCTTGTCATCACACAAACCAGACATGTCCTCCACTTTTTGGTTGACTCTTTTAACGAACTCGTCCCTTGAAATCGTATTGGCTAAGCGTTCGTAAATGTTCGCAACATCGTCAGAAAGGTGGTCTAAATTTTCTTGCACGTTGAGTAGAATAACCCCTTATCTTAATAACTTTATCAAAAAGGTGCAGCGAGTATGAAACCGTGCGAAATCCAGCGAGATCCCTATAAACCCTGAGAGTCCAAGGCTTTGTTGCATCCACATTTATCGCAAACGATTCTTTTATTCGCAATGAAATATTTTTTATACTTCTGTTGCGTCTTATGACAGCAACCTAAACGCTTTTTTTGCTAAGGGGCATTTCGAAGATGGGACAAACTATTGCCGAGAAAATATTCTCAAATTCAGCTGGAAGAGTCGTCACGGCCGGCGAATTTGTCGAAGCTGCGATAGACGTCGCCATGATTCACGATATTACAGGACCTCTGGCCGTAAAAACGCTGTACGAGATAACAGATCATGTGTGGGATCGTACCAAAGTAATCATGCTTTTTGACCACCAGGTGCCTGCTGACTCGATCGACGCTGCGGTAAATCATATTGAACTGCGCAAATTTGCTAAACGAGAGGGAATCCTAAACTACGATATTCAAGAAGGTGTGTGCCATCAAGTCATGATCGAAAAGGGGCACGTGCTCCCGGGAGAGCTTGTTATAGGCGCCGATTCGCACACTTGCACATATGGGGCTGTTGGGGCGTTCGCAACCGGCGTTGGCTCGACAGATATGGGGGTAGCCCTCGCCTCTGGACGGCTTTGGTTTAAAGTTCCAGATACTATCGCATTCGATATTGAAGGAAAACTCTCACGACGCGTTTATGCCAAGGATGTGATACTCACAATAATAGGCGACGTCAGCGTAAATGGCGCAACTTACAAAGCATGTGAATTCGGTGGGGAAGCCGTCGCTCACATGGACATCGCCAGCCGGATGACCCTCTGCAATATGGCAATCGAAATGGGGGGGAAAACGGGGATTGTAGCACCCGACAAAGTAACCGCCTCCTTTCTAGAAGAACGCTCCGTTGACGGAGACTTCAACCTGCGTTCAGACGAAGATGCAACGAAAGTGTTACGTCGCTACAACGCGAGCGATATGGTCCCTGTGATTGCAAAACCCCATCAAGTCGATAACGTGGTGCCAGTCACGGACGTTGAAGGCTATCACATAGACCAGGTATTCATCGGTTCGTGTACAAACGGCCGGTACGAGGATCTAAAGGCAGCAGCCGAGCTACTAAAGGGGGAGACCGTTGCGCAAGGGGTGCGAATGATTGTGATTCCCGCTTCGAGAACCGTGTTTCAGAGGGCGTTAAAAACAGGTCTTATAGATATCTTCACTGACAGCGGGGCTCTTGTAGAAGCCCCTTGTTGCGGTCCGTGTATGGGTGGATCGTTTGGTCTACTCGGTCCGGGTGAAGTTGGTCTCAGCACGTCAAACCGTAACTTTGTTGGAAGACAAGGAAGTCCAATGGCCGCTGTATATCTGTGTTCCCCTGCGACCGCGGCGGCGTCTGCTATCTATGGGGTAATCACTGATCCAAGAACGCATTAGGAGTGGAACGTGGCGAGATCAAAAGACATTACAGGCAGAGTATGGAAGTTTGGAGATAACGTGGATACAGATGCAATTATCCCAGGCAAGTATCTCGTGCTTAATTCATCAACAGACCTCGCTAAGCATGCGTTCGAAAACGTTCGACCGAACTTTTCGAGTCAAGTCGTCAAAGGAGATATCGTCGTCGGCGGAGAGAATTTCGGTTGCGGCTCCTCAAGAGAGCACGCTCCTCTGGCTCTAAAGGATAATGTTGGCGCTGTGCTCGCACGTTCGTTCGCGCGAATCTTTTTTCGAAATGCCATTGATATCGGACTGCCCGTTGTTGAATGCGACACGACGGAAATTGAGGAGGGGGACATTATCCACGTTGATTTAAAGAGGGGCAAAATCTTCAACAAAACACAGAATAAGGAGATCCCCATGACTCCTTTCCCTCAGTTTATTAAGAACATCATAGATGCTGGAGGCCTCGTTCAGTACGTAAAAAACAATGCGCAGCTTGAAAGCCAAGAGCTGCGCGAACTCGAGACGGACTAGGACTAATCGTGTTGCTTAACATCGATTTGCTAAATACTGCATGGTGAAGCGAAAATGAAGATGTATAAAATCCCGGTAATCGCTGGAGACGGCATCGGCCCTGAGGTTATTGCAGAAGGAAAAAAGGTTCTCGAAGCCGCTGGCGAAAACTACGGATTCAACATTGAATGGAAAGAGTACCCATTTGGAGCAGAGCACTATCTCTCTACTGGCGAGCTTATTACAGAAGATGCGCTCAAAGAACTGAGCAACTACGATGCAATATACCTTGGTTCAGTCGGCGACGCGCGTGTCCCATCGGGGGTGCTCGAGCGCGGCGTCCTATTTGCGCTGAGATTTTATCTCGATCAATACATAAACCTCCGCCCTATCCGGTTGCTGGAGGGTGTAGAAACGCCAGTTCGAGACAAAGGTCCTGAAGATATTGATTTCGTTGTGGTTCGCGAAAACTCAGAAGATCTCTATATCGGTGTTGGCGGTCGCACTAAAAGAGGTAGAGCACATCATGATGATGAAGTTATCCGCAATCTTTATAGCGTCAAGTTTGGTCTCGATATTGACTCTGACAGTGACGAAATTGCATATCAAGTTGGACTTATCTCAGCTGAGGGGACAAAACGCGTGATGCAGTACGCGTTTAACTTGGCTACAAGAAGGGAGAGACACGTATCTAGCGTCGACAAGATGAATGCCATGACGGACATTTACGGCTTCTGGCGTGAGATCTTCTCTAAAATCGCCGCAGGCTATCCAGACGTAAAAACGGAGTTTAATCTCGTCGATGCTATGACGATGTGGATTGTGAAAAACCCGGAATGGTTTGACGTAGTTGTCACTCCGAACTTGTTCGGAGACATTATTACGGATCTTGGGGCTATGGTGCAAGGTGGGCTTGGACTGGCCCCAGGCGGTAACATAAATCCAGAAGGAACTTCGATGTTTGAACCGATTCACGGTTCTGCTCCAAAATATAAAGGCTTAAACAAGATCAACCCGATTGCAGCAATTTGGGCTGGGGCTATGCTCCTCGAAAGCCTCGGGGAGGCCCAAGCTGCGAGCGGAGTAATGCTTGCGATCGAGGGCAATCTGCGGGCACGCAAAGTCAGAACATTTGACCTCGGAGGGAGCTCGACCACATCGGAAGTAGGTACCGACATAACGAGATACGTCAAGCAGTCTTACTAAGTAATTGAGATTGAATAACCGATTTATACCGTTAAACGTATAGAGATAAGTGAGTCCTGGTGGGGTAGTGGATATCCTATGAGCCTGCGGAGCTCAAGACTCGGGTTCAAATCCCGGCCGGGACGCTCCATTTCTGTCTAAACCGTGAAGGCCTACACGCAAACGACCCCGAGAGTTTAGCCAGCAGCAGAACGGCTGAAACAGTTGGTGTATAGGTTTCAAGTTAGGCTTGTTTTTTCTTATGCTGTGGCAAAAACACGCTAAAGCTGTAGCCAAAAGGCTCTAATCCAAGGCTGCGGTAAAACTTGTGGCTGCCCCTTCTATCCATGCTGCTTGAGAGAACCACACGGAAACACCCTTGCGCTTGAGCACGAGCAATTGCGTGCTGCATCATTACGGTCCCTACGCTCGATTCGCGAGCTCGTTCATCTACTACGACGTTTTCGATCACTGCCCAATGTCTTCCACAATGCGACACGTTTGGAATTATTGTAATCGCAAGCGTCCCGATGACAGCTCCGGCAAATTCGGCTACAAATAGATCACAGATCGGGCTTTGCTCAATATCTGAAAAAGCATTAAAGTGTTCAGGTAGCAACTCTTTGCTATTCTGCGAAGCTTGGTCTGTATTTGCGAAGAGCTGAGCATAGAGATCTAGAATACCTGGCAAATCATCTAGTACCGCTTCTCGTATTACCAGAGTGTCTGGCTGTGACTCGTTACTTGGTTCCAAAGCTGCATCCTCTCACTAAATGTTGGTTGAAAATCGCAAAAGACGTATGCCACGCGTGCCTTGCCATTGATAGCAGCTTGTCCCGGACAATACAAAAAGAGATTCGTTGAAGTCTTACAAAGCCTACGTTTCACTGTTGCGTATTTGCGTCTTTGATAGCCTTCCTTATCACGTCAGTTTCCTTTGAGCGAAACACCTGACACGCGCGGTTCCCATATGTGATGCCCCGAACGATGACAATTGGGGTGCCGCCTGCTCCCTCTCCCATCATTAGGTTGGCGAGCCCAGCTATCTCATCGCCCACACCCTCATTGGTTATTTCTAACGTTTTCCCTTCGAGGTCCTTCATCCCGCGCCAATCCTTCATCGGGGAAATTCCGGCAAACCCTATCCCGACGCCGGTTTGTCCCTCTCGAAACGACCTACCGCAGGTATCAGTGATTACCACCGCTACGTTCTTGCAATAGCGCTCGCTTATTCGTGCGCGTATCTGCTGTGCGCTCTTGGAGGGATCATCCGGAAGGAGTAAGACGAATCCTTCTTCGACGTTTGACCGATCTAACCCTGCGTTTACACACACCTGACCAAACTTACTTTCAACTAGCAAAAACGGTTTTTCAATCAGGATCTCGGCGGATTGGCCAAGTACCGCTTCAATGAAACGCGGATCTTCGTTAAGTCCTGCGGCGATCCTTTGGGCTCGGTCGCTTGGATCAAAACTATCCAGTAGCCGGGTCAATCCTTCCGCCTTTGAGACTACCGTGGAAGCAATGACAACGATATCCCCTTCGTGAAGGTCCTCATCCAGCAAAAAATCTGTCAGGTCGTCCCCCTGTTTCACGAAAGGGACATTGTTCACTGTATATGCTTCAGTTCTCAAGCGAATCACAAGTGGCTTGCGTGAGCACGTTTAGAGTCTAGAGGGAATATTTATCGTCTAAATGGTCAATATCTCACTTTGACGGCAATGATGAGAGTTACCCCCACTGAGCAAAAGATGAGGAGCAAACCTGTCTGATGCCGTCAATCTGCTTCAGCGACAAGCCAGATTACTCAATAGAGATTAACTTCTTGTCGGCTATGCCAATCTTCGGCAGGTGCACTTCGAGCACCCCGTTAAAGAAGCTTGCGCGGGCGCCAGCATCATCGACAGTCGTTGGGAGTTTGATAGAACGGTAATACTCGCGTGGCGCGCGTTCTCTTATGAGGTGTTCGTCATTGTCGTATTTTGAAGTCCGTTCCGCTGAGATCTCTACCATATCGCTGCTGCCCTCAAGCTTCACGTCGTCCTTACTAACACCTGGGAGATCCACTAAAACAACGATTTCTTCGGGGAGGTCTATAAGGTCGACGGGCGGCGTCGCGGTGATTTGCCCATCATAGTCGACGCTGTCAACATCATCATCTAATAACCCATCCATCTTGCTGCGGATATTGCTCAGCGGGCTTATTTCCTTCCAAGACATATCAACTTCTCCGCACCTCTTTTCTCGGTGCAGATATAAAACAATATGCTATTTGTCGTTGTCTGA
>DASVJT010000198.1:0-2263 GCA_036385775.1 archaeon | reverse complement strand
TGGCTAGCACTCGCAAAAGGACGCTCTAGAATTAAGACGACCATGCTGACGCTCCACGCAGTCACTGCCATAAAGGTAACAGAAATACTGACTGATAGTCAATTTAAAATCCGCGGAAAGGTCGGCGAGTCAGGAACAATTCAGTGTCTATCAAGCATGGCTTAAGAGCGGCAACTATCAGCCTCTTCTCCCGGGGGGTCCACCACTAATGGTTGTGAAAAATTTCAAAGCCATACTAGCTTCCGGAGCACGGTTCTTTGAGTTATCACGCCGACTATAGTGTCAGTCAGATCTAGGATCGGAACCCCCTCAACGTCGTGTTTCAACATGAGGTCGACCACTTCGATACATGGGGTATTGGTACGCGCAAACACGACATCTGCGACCATTATATCCCCTACGAGTAGTTTCCGCACGCGTGAATCTTGATGCTGAGATCGTACGACGTCTCTGAACTGGCTCATGACCTTCGCTATGTCGTTCTCCGTTATGATTCCAACAAGCTTGTCATCCTCGACGACCGCCATCCACCACACATTTTCATCAATCATCCTCCTTCTGGTGTGGGATACTCGATCAGCAGGAGAGCAAGTTAATGGAGGTTCCATTATATCGCCTGCAACTCCCTCCGGTCTGCTCACTTTCACGATCTCTTTGTAAGTTATCCACTTAACAGGCTTCCCATTAGCAACGACTATGACCCCTGACGATTCCAATAGACGGTTGACCTCGCCAACGGGAAGGGCTCCACTAATTACAGTGAACGTTTCATCCATTGCTTTTGTCACGTGCAGGGATGAAGCGGGCTTGCTGATGTCATCAATTGCGCCTAATGTTAGCGCAATACCTTGTTTTGTCAAAATCCCAACTACTTCTCCATCATTCATCACGAGTAATTGGCTCACCTTGTTTTTTTCCATAAGATCCAAGGCTTGTGAAATCCGATCAGATTTGTTTACAAAGCACGCATCTGATGCCAGATCGGACGCAGTCGTAAACGTGAAGTTATTGTAACGCATTTTACACCTTACTGTCAAGCTAAGACGCTGACCGCTCTATCCTGCCATCTTTCTCGTTATATCAGTCTTAGAAATGATGCCTACAAGTGACTCGTCTTTAACGACAGGAATGGCGTCTATCCTGTTCTTAACCATCACGCGCGCAGCATCTACCGCTTTTGAATCATCTTGTATGGTAATAAGCGGTTCAGACATGATATCCTCTGCAACTTGGAGCACCTTTCGCACATACCTATTCTTTTGCACGCCAGCACGATCGGCTTTCCTCACCATCACGATGTCCTTTGAACTGACGAAAGGCTCTTGGGCAAACGTCAGATTGGTGTGCGTAATTATGCCTACGGGTACACCATTCCCCTCTTGGACTATAGTACGAAAAATGTTGGTCCTATCCATGTCACGTAAAACGTGGTTTATTGAATGGTGGCGGTGGCAAGTGAGAAAAGCATCAGCCATAATAGTTTTGACTTGAACCTTTGTGCTCGTAGTAGCAAAATGTGTCACTAAATCAGTCTCTGTAAAAATGCCAAGCAGATCGCCATCCTTTACTACCGGAAGACAGCCAATTTCGTTGGTGATCATCTCTCGAGCTGCCTCTCCAACTAAAGTTTTAGGCGAGGTTGTGATCAGATTCTCTGACATTATCGTCTTAGCAAGCGTTCTGTCCTGATTTCGCCTTCGCCAACCTGCTTCGGATGACTCAAGCATCTTTACAAGGTCGTATTTGGCAATAACGCCAACAAGAGCCCCTTCGTAAGCAACTGCTACTCTGCCAATCTTGTGCTTAAGCATCACATTCTTCACGTGGCCAACCGTGTCTTCGGGTGAGACGGAATATACAGGGGCATTCATCAAATCGACAACTTGCATGTCACTTCCTCGTTTCCGCTCTTTAATATCTATATTAATAACTCTATGTTGGGACACTCTTAGAGCTTAGTAACAAGCTTATGCTCGTTAAACACAATTATACTATTAATTATCCGCCCTCTTCGCTAAAGCCTTGGCCGCGTTCATAGCGCGAATCAAGCAGCAAGATGGATAGTGTTCACTGCGGCTGTTTAATCAGCTTGCGGTCAACCACAATGTAGTCCTTTATCGCCCTTACAGCGTCAAATGGTAGAAATATGAAGTCGTTTTCTGTCCTAAACTCTTGCACATTTAAGTCGGGATCGGGCTTCACTTTGAGATCAAGGATATCGCCGGTATTTTCATCAATAATAAGATCATAGAGCGTGCCGATA
>DASVJT010000197.1:0-3520 GCA_036385775.1 archaeon | reverse complement strand
CCCCCATAGAGTTGCGATGAGGATACGATCTCATCCCCGGGCCCTGCGATATTGAGTATTGACAACGTAATTGCCGCCATTCCACTTGCAAGCGCGAGCCCGGCTTTACCACCTTCCAGCAGGGTGACGCGTTGTTCAAGCACGTCATTCGTAGGGTTCATTATGCGCGTGTAGATGTTCCCTGTATCTTTGAGCCCAAAAAGATTTGCCGCGTGCTCAGTGCTGTCAAACAGGTACGACGTCGTTTGATAGATCGGAACGGCCCGCGATTTTGTTGTAGGATCGACCGATTGGCCACCGTGTACTGCAATTGTTCCAAGTTTCTGCATGTATAACTCCCTCTATAACATGATTATATAACAATTATTAGCGGCAAGTTTTATATAATATTAACGGCGTTAACCATGAATGATGAGCTTAAATAGCGTTGCCGCCCAAACCGTCGTAAGCGATGAACAGGCCAAACCTGAACATATAAACGGCAAACTGTACGAATATCCTCCAAGCGTGAAGCTAGTGTTCAAAACGCTTGAAGGAAAAGAGACGATGACCCTACGTGACATAGAAAAAGAGACATATCTGCCCTACCGAACAGTCAGATACGCGGTCAAGAGATTGAAAGAAGCGGGCTTGGTAACTCGAATTTTTTACGTCAAAGATGCACGCCAAGCTCTCTACCGTTTAGCTGAATGACTTTTATTACCACTCCTTTTGTCGAATCTGTTGCATATTTGCAGTTTGACCACTGCGATCAGCCTTAGGCACGCTACGAGCAACAGCTAGGGGCCGACGTCTCATCCGCGTCACGCTTATCGAGAACCAGTTTTATTTTATTGCACACGTCGCAGAGGTGTGCGGAAAGCTGGTCCGGGTCGTCCCTGTATTGTTCTATATACTCGTCGATGACTTCAAGCACTTCGGTGTCTTGTCCGGCTGCCCCCCTTTTGCTCTTAACGTACTGATTGACCGCCGCTGGCGTAACGCCGAGTAGACGCGCGATTTGTGCTTGGCTTATTCCCTCGTCCCGCATTCGAACCGCCATCTCCGCCCGTATCGCTGGAAGGACATACTGAACAATTATTTCACATCGAGGTCTGATCTTTGATGACTTATTTGTTTCAACCATAAGCTACAGCAGATCATACTTCTCTGCTATCTCCTTAAAGGCATCTGCGACGTACGAAGTCTGGTCCCAGCTTAAGCCGTACGTGTTAAGCTTCCATGTCCGTGTTGCACCAGCAAACTCGCCGACGATGCCGCGCTGCTTAAGCTCGTCACTGAAAAAGAAACCGCGCCGCTTGTGAGTTTTGGCGATTTTGTCAAAGCTGCCTGTTGTGTCCACTTTCGTCAGGGTATGCTTGCGCGGGTATTCGCTCAGACACTTATTATCCTTGATGCTGCGGAGCGCATCTATAACAAAATTCGATTTAGCGACGTGCTCCTGCCAATCATTGACGCGCCTCTGGACAGTCGGAAACGACGCCATCATCGCGATGATGTTCGACCCCATAAGCGTGCAGCCGAGCATTTCGACTTCCTTGATGCCGAACTTGCGCCCCGTCACGTCACCGATCATCTGCGTCGTCCGGAAAACCTGATCCGCATACTCGCTTGTGGTCGCCAGTACACCGCTCGGCGCTGGAGATGCCATCGACTTATGTCCACTCCCTACGACAAAATCGACACCTAGCGCCTTACCATCGACCGGCTTAACGCCCACGGTATATGCACCATTATAAAGGATGGGGATATCATACTGGTGCGCTGCCTTAGCTGCGCCCACAATATCATGCTCATTTGCGAATGAGTAGTCGAAGTGATCGAGCATGACCAGCGCGGGCTTCTTACCCTGTTCTCGGGTCACATCCTCTATCTTCTGTGCAACGAGATCGCCTGTTACAACGTTTTTCTCATTCAACGGTATCTCTTTTACTACCGCATGAGCATTCTCTGCCGCCAAGAACTCAGTATAGTGTGCAAGGGCAGAGACCAAAATCGTATCGCCTTTTTCAGCAAACGCAAGGCAGACTGCCTGAAAGGCACGCCGCGCCCCGGGCGTTACGCGAGCTTCATCCATGCGGAGGAACTCAGCGAGATCAGTGTGGAACTCGGCGATGTTTGGCTTGGTGATTTTGTCAAGTCTAAAGGGCTTGCGACATTGATCACATGTCGAGTAACCGTCGCCATAAGCGATGAGTGCCTTCATCGCCTCAACGGTCAAACGGCCTGCTGCTTGGATCGGCTGAATGTTGATGTAGTCTTCTTCAACCTCTCGAACCGGTATGTTATTTGCGATCTTCATTGCCAAGCGCCCCTTCTAATCTCGATAATGCTTCCCTAACGCGAACGATTGCGCTATGCGCCTGAGCCTTCTCCTCCTCGTTCAACTTATGAAGGGGCACCGTTTCCCTTAGTAGCGCCCGCAGATCCGTCAGCGCGAATAATGCGTCAAAAAGGGCGTCTACTTCAGCACTCATGCTTCTCCCCGTAACTGGTCTCCTTTCTGTGTGCTCATCTGTAATACAGCCTCTCAAAGTCTAAGTACAATGTTTAGATTATTTAACGTTCATAAAAGGGCAAAATGTGCCTGTAACTGCACCCTGATCATTGGTGGCACGATAGTATCATCCACATGAGATTCTAGCTTTGTTCGATCCGATTCAATCGAAATGGGGATGATCAAAAATTAAGCTTCTTCTAATCCACGCGGACAAGATCAGCTATAAGACGACTCAACGAACCAAGGTGGCTGAGGTAATAGAATCGACGGAGGACAGTATGGAAGACTGTCTTGTTGTTTTTGCAAGCATAGAGAAGCTGGACGAGCTCGACGCTGCTGGTGTAACCCGGGCGGCAAAAAACAGCATCGTAGACGTGCTTGGCAAGCTTAAGGAAGACCGTGTAATGCTCTTCCCGTTTGCGCACCTAACGAGCACGTTGAGCACGCCACAAATAGCATTGCAGATTCTCCAGTCGCTCAAGGACGCGTTACAAAAGGAGGATTTTACCGTAAAAAGGGCACCATTTGGATGGAACAAAAAGTTTGAAATCAAGAGCAAAGGGCATCCACTTGCGGTTCTTTCGAAAGTCATTTGCCCCTACGGCAAGACGGAGTGCGATTTCCTGTGTCCTTACTGCACGAATCCAATCAAGATTCAGGACCTCGGAGTCGAACAGAAGACGCTTCCTGCGATATAAGGATATAGGCGGCAAAGCAGCCTGCGTTTGTAATTCATACGCGAGTTGAAAAAACGGAGCACGTCCGATAGTAATTTAAGCGCGACCAGCGCACGCAAAATGAGGAGTCATGTATAGCGACAAAGTCATGCTACATTTTATGAACCCACACAATATGGGGGAGATCGAAAACCCTAGCGGAGTGGGTGAGGTCGGGAACCCGGTGTGCGGCGACCTGATGCAGATTCAGATTAAGGTGGAAGACGGGATTCTTACCGACGTCAAATTCAAGACGTTCGGCTGCGGGGCGGCTATCGCCACGAGCAGCATGGTAACCGATTTG
>DASVJT010000196.1:0-6526 GCA_036385775.1 archaeon | reverse complement strand
AAATCCAAAAGAACCAGTCGTTTTAGACAGCAATCAGCCAAATTCAAGCAAATTTTGAAGATAGGCCATAAGCTGCGAGTTTTTGAGGTATACCTCAACTAGAAGTTCTTTGACGTGTACTACATCGGTTGTATCGTTGCCTGTGTATACGTACGTCCGCATCTCAGTCAGCAAATCCTCTACGTCGTCATCTGGCTGCAGCAAAAACAAGTTGTTGCGCAAATGATTGTACTTTTTGATGAACTGATTTACGTCGGTATAGGGTTCGGTCAGAGATCGGTCTAATGTACTTTCTAGCAAAGTACATAGCTCAGTGACTGCGCTCAGCGTCTTTTGAAGCTCAACTTTTTTCTTTGGATCTGTTAGCGTCAAGTCTCTATAAGTCTCTCACAGCAAAAATGATCGTATCTGTAAAAGGAAGCTGTTTGAATTAGTAGTTATGTTCGACGGGACTTTTTCCTTGTACCTTACCCAAGATTTCGAAGGCAGTCTCCTTCACTTTGTCGAGAGATTCGTCTGTGCTTCGCACGCTTATTATTGCCGTCCCTATGCTCATTGAAACCTCGTTTATCTTCTTAAACTGCAAGGGTTTCTCTGTTGCTAAATCGATTTCGTCCATAGTATCAAGCAACACACTATAGCTCTTTAAACTTCTATTTTTCGTTTGAACAGCATTTTGATGCAAATCGTTGTTGGTGACTTTTACCCCCAGCGTTACTATTATAGCCCATTAAATCTTGCATAACGTCGATGATTAAGGTTGGGATCGCGGGGGTTCCTCTGGCATTAAAGGGAAAGAGCACGGGAGAGGGCATTAAATACTTATCTGGCATAGGCCTCGACGCGCTCGAAGTACAGTTTGTTAGGCGCGTCTCAATGAAGGAAGAGACGGCGCTAGCAGTTGGAGAAATTGCTCGGAAGGCTAAGATCGATTTGTCAGTTCATGCGCCATATATGATTAACCTTGCTTCAGAAGATCCAAAGATCATCTCAGATAGCATCAATCGAATAAAGCTTTCGGTCGATAGGGCTAATGCGCTCGGTGCTCAGATCGTCGTATTCCATTCGGCCTACTATACGAAGAAATATACTAAAGATGAAACGTTCGAGTTAGTGAAAGACGCCTGTGCAGGTTTATTGGAGTATATGGACGATGCTCATATAACGCAAACACATCTTGGTGTTGAATTGTTAGGCCGGCAAAGTCAGTTTGGGACCGTCGAAGAATTGCAGAAGCTGCAACAAGAATTGCCACGCATTAGGCCCGTCATTGATTTTTCGCATTTACATGCTCGGTGTAATGGGTGCTTCAATACTGTTGAAGACTTTGCGCTGGTGCTACTGACGCTTAGCTACGGAAACCATTTACACATTCATTTCTCTGGGATTGAATTCTCAAAAGGTAACGAACGTAGGCATTTGCCGGTCGATCTAAATCAGTTTAAGCTGCTTGCAGATGCTCTTAAGCAATACGGTTGTGACGCGACGATTATATGTGAATCTCCACTCCTTGAAAAAGACGCAACAATGATGAAATCTTTTTTCAAATAATGCCTTAAATGGACTTTGTTTGGTTTTACAGAGCCAAATTTAGTTAGAAAGTTTTATCTATCATAACGCTTTTGTCTCTCTTAGATCCTCAAGGGAGGCGCAGAATGACAGACGACAACATAATCTACGTAGGCAACAAACCTGTGATGAATTACGTGCTAGCCGTGGTAACTCAGTTTAACAACGGAGCCGACGAGGTCTTAATTAAAGCTCGAGGGAGAGCCATTTCGCGGGCAGTTGATGTCGCAGAGATTGCACGAAATCGGTTCCTCACAGAAGTAAATGTGAGAGAAATAGCGATCTCCACTGAAAGTCTGAGCACCGAGACTGGTGAAACGAACGTCTCGGCGATCGAAATTACGGTTGGAAAGTAGCTAGCTTTCAACAGCTTTCTTTCTTTTCAGCGCAATACACAGGCGCTAGTCGCCTGTTGATCATTATTTAAGCGCCAATCCAGCGTGAGCCATATCACCACTTATCGTACCTAACCTGACTTGCGCGATATGTGATCATGAGTCGTTAAAGTCCTTTGAGATCTCTTTGAAGCCCTTTTCTGCTTCCTAGCTCAGCTATTGATTTGGAAGCCATGAAGTTGCCGTAAAGACCTGATTCTTGAAGATTTTTGCCAGTCAACTGTCCGTATAAGAAACCCGCAGCAAACGCATCGCCTGCCCCTATAGTGTCATTTATTTTCGAATTGTATGGGGGTAAATACAGACTTTTGTTGCGTGTTACAACGTATGATCCGCGATCTCCAAGTGTTACAGCTACAATCTTAGTCCCCAAGTCAAGAAAAGAAGCTACATCTTCAATGTCAGACGTTCCGGTTAAGGTGTTGGCTTCTTCTTTATTCAGAAATAATACGAACGATCGCTCTATTAGCGGTTTAAGCTCGTTAAGTCCAAGCTTCACGTAAATGTTACCTGGGCTAAATGAAATTTTCGTTTGTTTCCCGCGTAGTTGTTTAACAAACGATATTTGCATTCTAAGTTGGTCAATTCCCATAAAAGAGCTTAGGTGCAGTATCTTGGCTTTCGTTGCGTAATCGTGGTTAGTTGCAAAGAAGGTGTCGTTGACGCTTGGAAGGATATAAATCGCTCTCTCTCCACAAGAGTCTATAAATATTAACGCTGTACCTGTGGGTCCATCTGCTTTTATGATACCCTGCAGGTCTACACCTTCTCGCTTCAAGTCATCTAACAAAAGTGTGCCTTCTCTGTCATTTCCTACGATGCCCACGAACCCTGTTTTGAGCCCTAAACGAGTCAAGCCTACGATAGTATTCGCCGCAGAACCCCCTGGCTGCTTTGTGGCGGAAATGATGCCAGTCTCTCTTCCGGGTCTCGCTAAGTCGTCTACCTGGAATATCTTGTCGCAATTCAGCGCTCCGAATCCTATTATCTCTGCGTTATATTCCATTGGTCTCGTTCTCGGTATGATCGATTACCCTTTAGAGATTTAACTGTGTTGCTGACCGCAATTTAGCCTTTTAGAGGTGATTGGGCGAGTCTAAGAAGGCTTAGTTTCACCTTATTTCTTTATGCCATTGCTCGGTTGAGTAAACCCCTCCTTTTCGCTGCAACTTTTAACTGGCCATGAGTGCTTAAAGTCCAGATGATTCGCAAGAAAATAGTAGGCACTCAGCTTTGCAGAAGCACTGGAGAAGAGAAACTTAAAATATGGGTTGCGTCCTTTTTAGGGACAATGTACGTCAGAAATGTCGAAATTACTGGCATTAAATCTGAATCTAGGGACATAAAGACCTTCTTTTTCAATCACTCCTTTCAATTTGCACCCGGGCAATACGTCATGGTCTGGATTCGAGGCGTTGACGAGATACCGATGAGTCTGTCGTACGCAAATGGTATCACTGTTAGAAAAGTAGGCGATGCTACTGAGGCATTGTTTAGGATGAATGTTGGTGACTCTTTTGGAACGAGAGGTCCATTTGGCAATGGATTCTCTATCACAAAACTGCCTGCACTAATCGTTGCAGGGGGCGTCGGAGCCGCTCCTTTAGCGTCTTTAGCAGAAATGCGAAAAGGACAGGTATCAACAATTCTCGGTGCTAAGACAGAGGATGAATTATTGTTCCGCGAACGTTTTGAGAGCTCTGGACCTCTTTTGATAGCAACGGAAGACGGCTCGGCGGGATTCAAAGGCTTGACTATTGATTTATTAAAGAACGCTTACGGCTATCAAGAAATAATATCTTGTGGCCCTGAACGGATGATGCGCAAAGTGTTAGATCACGCAGTTGATGTGCGAGTGCAGAGTCAATTTAGCTTGCACCGTTATATTAAGTGTGGAGTAGGTTTATGTGGCTCATGTTGTATCGACCCGTCAGGTTTGCGCGTGTGTGTTGACGGTCCCGTTTTTACGGGAAAACAGCTGAGTGATAGCGAATTTGGGGAATACATGCGTGACGCGACAGGTAGAAAGGTGAAGTTTTGATCGGCCGTTTTAAGGCGCAACAAGAGGTCTTTTTCGGGACTTTTGACGGCAAATATGTGCATCGAAATGACATTACATACGAATTTGAGGATGTCACAGTGCTTGCACCGGCGTGTCCAAGCAAGATTGTGTGTGTTGGCTTAAATTACACCGATCACGCACTGGAACTGAAAGAACCAATTCCAGCGAAGCCCGTGCTATTTCTCAAACCACCGACTAGTGTGATTGGTCCCGGCGAAAGCATTGTTTATCCAATTTCTAGCAAGCGCGTAGATTTTGAAGGTGAACTTGGTGTGGTTATTGGTCAGCGATGTAAAAACGTCGTAAATCCCGAGCAAGTTATTCTTGGGTATACATGTTTTAATGATGTAACCGCACGGGATCTGCAAAAGGAGGATGGCCAATGGACTCGTGCAAAGAGCTTTGACTCGTTCGCACCAATCGGTCCGTTTGTTTCGACTAATCTAGATCCTATAAACGCAGCGATTAAGACACGGGTTAACGGTCGATTGAAGCAGAGTTCAAATACTAGAGATCTTATCTTTGACGTTGATTATTTGATAAAATTTATTTCACGGATCATGACGCTTGAAGCGGGAGATATAATTGCTACCGGCACCCCGCGAGGTGTGGGGCACCTTAGGGCGGGGGATCTAGTCGAGGTTGAGATCCCCGGTATTGGAACGCTTTCTAATGAGGTTATTAGTGAGGCCGCAGTGACGTTTTGATGACGAGTCGGCATAAACGATACTTGTGAGGGAGTATGACTGTACCAAAGAACTTTGATCATCAATACATCGAGTCAAAATGGCTTACCGCTTGGGACTCGGATATGTATCGTTATCGCGGCGGGGAAACAAAAGAGCGCTTTATAATCGATACGCCGCCGCCATATCCAACTGGCAATTTTCACCTTGGAAACTCCCTTAATTGGTGCTATATTGACTTCATCGCACGCTATAAGCGTATGAAGGGCTATGACGTAAAATTCCCACAAGGATGGGACTGTCACGGTCTGCCAACTGAGGTAAAGGTCGAGACTACCCAGAATATAACTAAAAACCAGATATCGCGTGCAGAATTTAGAGCACTGTGCGAAAGCTTGACTCGAGATAACATCGCTTTGATGAAGGGAACGATGCAGCGCCTCGCTTTTTCAATAGATTGGTCGCAAGAGTTTGTGACTATGGAAAAAGCATACTATGCCAAGACGCAGAAATCGTTTGTACAAATGTACAACAAGGACCTTATCTACAGAGATGAGCACCCTGTAAACTGGTGCCCGCGCTGTGAGACTGCTATCGCTTTCGCTGAAGTAGACTATAACGCACGGTCCACTATTCTTTATCATCTTTTTTTTAAAGGCAGCGATTCGGGATCAGTCGAAATAGCTACAACGCGTCCTGAGCTTTTAGGTGCCTGCGTTGCTGTTGCAGTGAATCCGAGTGATGAACGCTATGTCAGCTCAATTGGCGGGACCGTGCGAACACCTCTTTATGATGAAGAGGTCGCTATTATAGGAGACGAAGCTGTCGATCCTACCTTTGGCACTGGCGCAGTGATGATCTGCACATTTGGCGACAAGCAAGATGTGCGATGGTGGAAAAAGCACAATCTGCCACTCAAAAAAGTGATTGGAAAAGATGGCCGCATGGCGGATAAACGATATGACGGACTAACCATTGGTGCGGCAAAGGAACGCATAATTGCAGATCTTTTTAACAGTAAGCTCCTGCAAAAACAGGACCGCATAGAGCAGAACGTAGGATTCCATGATCGATGTAAAACCCCGATTGAAATTCTTTCTGAGAGCCAGTGGTTTGTTAAGATTGATAAGGATGCAATACTCGCTCGAGCAGCAGAGATTGAGTGGATTCCATCGTACTCATTTTATCGCTTGAAGAATTGGACTGAAAGCGTTGAATGGGACTGGTGCATCTCTCGCCAGCGCATTTTCGCTACACCAATTCCAGTTTGGTACTGCGATGAATGTGGCAAGGTCATGGTTGCTGAAGAACAATGGTTACCTTTGGACCCCACTCATGAAGCTCCCAGATATGTTTGTGAATGCAGCTCATCGAGTTTTACACCTGAGTATGACGTTTTAGACACATGGATGGACTCATCGCTCTCCGCGTTGAACGCTGCAGGTTGGCCCCAAGCTCAATATCAGACGCAGTTTCCTACTCAATTGCGGCCACAAGGCCACGATATCATCAGGACATGGGCGTTTTATACAATACTACGGTCAGACGCCCTTGTAGGAAGAAAGCCCTGGGAAAGCGTCTTAGTCAATGGGATGGTGCTCGGCAAAGACAACCAGAAGATGAGCAAGTCGCTGGGTAATATAATCGCTCCAGAAACCGTTATTGAGCAATACGGCACAGATGCGCTTCGACAATGGGCAGCAATCGGGGGCTCTGTTGGATCTGATGTTCCATATAGCACAAATGATTTGAAAGCCTCTTCAAGATTTTTAACCAAGCTTTGGAACATCTTTAGATTTGCTATGTTACATTTC
>DASVJT010000195.1:0-3110 GCA_036385775.1 archaeon | reverse complement strand
TCCTTTTGCAGTTTTGAAATGATGGTCTCAAACCCAAGCCGCTGATAGTCGACAAGCGTCGCTCCCAATCCGAAGAATACGTTGAAATGAGTAAAGCCCACGCTGTTAGCGTAACTCCAGTCGAGAAGCTCTTTGTATGTACTATAATTGAGGTTTTCGTTGTTTGATTGCCATACACCGGCCGTCATTCCCTGAGGCTTCCCAAGGTTGTACGATATCAAAGCTCCGCGCTGTATGCTAGCGATTTCAGAGGGATAGTACGTCTCCCATGACATTTCTGTCACGTACGGATTTCGGTAGCCATCTTGCCAGAGGCCACATTTGTCGCAGTTAAAAAAGGTAACCTGAGGGAAATATTCCTGAAGTTTTTCAAAGTCGCCACTTCGCCCTCCCTCTGTTGCAACGTTCCACCAACCAGCATCTCTCCAAGTGGCAAAGGCTTTGTCGAACTCGGTTATAGGTGTCGACTTGTTATTCCCGCCATTCCAAATAACGACCTCGATATCCAAAATGGGGTACATCCCCAGTTGTTTTATTTTCTGCAGCTCTTTATCATACGGGATCGCCTCAGCGGCCACAAGCACGACCGTCGTAAAGCCATGGGCCTTAAAATATCCTAACGTATCATTTGAGATTTGATCAGGCGCAAGCGAAACGCGGTAGTCAATGTATCGAGTTTGTGTCACATTGGAAGCCGCTGGAGCGGTTGTTGTGATCGTCGGATTACTCGCGGATGCTGTAGGAATGCAAAAGGTAGAGGATCCAACTAAAAGCACCAGAAGAAGAACGGCGAGCTTCTTGACCATTGTTTTTACCGCGGCCTTATTTATGATTCAGTGGAAGGCGAACACAATACGTTTGCGTACGAACGTGAATATTTGAAAAGTTGACGAATCTTCGGGAGCTTACGCGCTCTGTTCTGTTATTATAAACGTCGTTCCTCCAGCTTGAGACAAGTTTAGGGGGCCAATTTGCGCGCTGATCGTAGCAATAGCAATATGCACTGTGCTTGTTCCTTTTACAAAACTGAGCACGACGTCAGATCCTTCACTGCTGACGCGCGGCTGGTAGGAGGTCGAGGCTTGATACCCTCGGTTTGCCATCTCTGTAGTGTAGAAATTAGCTACCTGTGTTGACGAGCTTGTTGTTTGGTACGTCGTGACTCTACCTTGACTTGTGTTGACTGTTGCCGTTTTCACCGAGGGTTCATATACGGGCACACTACTCGCATTGTTACCTCCGTCTCTTAAGGGGTTAAAAGAAGAGCAGCCCGATATACAAGTGGTTAGGAAAATCATTGCAACAATTGGCAGAATTGCGTATTTAGTTCTCATTGTTTTTTTAAAAGCTTCGCGCTTATCAGTTTTACCAGTATCGGCAGCTTAATCTGCAGTGAAGGTTTTTTCGTTGGTGGGGGAAGCGTTGTCGCGTGTTTGTTATAATCGTATTGGCGCGCCCTGGCCAGTTTTATTATTTCTTTGCTAGTGCTTTTCCAACGCTCCACGCTTGTGCAAATCGCTCCCCTAGTCTCCAGTAACCGTTGTCGGTCATGGTGAAAAAAAACGGCTGCACTTTGCTGTAGTCCACTGCGCCATCTATAAGCACCGAGTCTTCAGCATAGGTTGACACAATTTCACCTATAAAGACATCGTGCTTTGGGAAATCGACCACGTTCGTAAGCTTACACTCCATACTTATTGGACACTCAGCAATCATCGGCGCCGTTTTCAGTTTTCCGTAAAACACATTAAAAAGCTTTGTCTTGTCAGCGCGCCTGCCCGATACAAGTCCACAATAATCAGTTTCCTGCACCATCTTTGCAGAGGGCAGGTTTACACTAAACGTGCCGCACTGTTTGATTCCGGCGTTCGTATAGTGGGCCTTCGACATGCCCAAAGAGAGACTTCCGGGGTCCATAATGCCGACATGTGCGATCGTGATAAAGTTAGGCCTTTCTTCTACCATAGCCCCGACGAGTGTCGTTGGCATTGGGTAAAGGCAATTTCTTGCTCCAAGCTTAATTTTCATTGTCTTATTGCTCTGAATTACGATACACTGTCATGTATTCGGACATAAGGATATTGCGGTGCTGATTTGCCTCTCATCTCCACCCGCATGAAAGCATAATGATCGTCTATGCGAGCGTGCACAGGCTGACGACCCGAATCGCAATAAAGTAAGAACAATTTGGTTCTAATTTTTGTAGCTAACAACTGGGCAACTGGCTAGTTACCATGTGCCAACGGTCAGTGGGGCCTTCAAATGTCGCAGCGGATCAGTGTGATGAGAATGAGGAAGCTTGTGGAGTTTGCGGAGGAAGAGCCAGAAAACAAGTGGGAACGAAATAATTCCATAGAGATCACAGCGTACCGTATCAAGGTGAAGACGAACGGGGAACCAAGACATCGAGACGTTACACGATATGAAGACTTGTTATCACAACATCGATTGCTTTAATCGCTATGAAGGGGACTATAAGGCCTCCAACACCGTAAATCGCTATGTTTCGCAAGAGGATCGTCGACGCATCACGCGGCTTATATTTCACACCTCTCATGGCAAGTGGAATGAGGGCCGGAATGATAAGGGCGTTGAAGATAACTGCAGATAGTATAGCGCTGTTCGGTGAAGATAGTCCCATGATGTTGAGCTTATTTGCCTCAGGAATTGCAGTGGCAAAAATAGCAGGGATGATTGCAAAGTACTTGGCGACGTCGTTGACGATGCTAAACGTCGTAATGGCACCACGCGTCATAAGGAGCTGTTTTCCGATCGAGACGACCGCTATCAGCTTTGACGGATCGCTGTCGAGGTCGACCATGTTCGCAGCCTCTTTTGCTGCTTGCGTGCCACTGTTCATAGCGAGCCCCACATCGGCTTGTGCCAGTGCAGGAGCGTCATTCGTGCCATCTCCGGTCATCGCAACGAGCTTGCCTGCTGCCTGCTCTGCTTGCACGATGTTTATCTTGTCCTCCGGCTTGCTCTCGGGAACATAATCATCGACTCCTGCCTCTGCCGCGATCGTCGCCGCGGTGAGCCTATTGTCTCCGGTGACCATGACAGTCCTAATTCCCATGCTCTTCAACTCGTGCAACCGGTCTCGCATGCCA
>DASVJT010000194.1:0-4953 GCA_036385775.1 archaeon | reverse complement strand
TTCATCGACGTTAAGCATAGAAAAGCCTGCTAAATGAAAAATATCGCGAAGCTTAGAAAGAGAGAAGTGATAAGTTGGGATTTCACCTCGGACAAAAGTATCCGCAGCAATCCGCTTGCCGCAGTTATAGCGCATATCAAGATGTCCAATGACTTCGACAAACGTCACACCTCGATGCTTCAAAACTCGAAATAGCTCAGCGACGGCTTTCTCTCGCCCAGCCCGATCAAGATGTTGAAGCACTCCGTAGCACGTGATCGCGTCGAAACTACGATCTGGGAATGGAAGCTGCTGGATATCTGCAACTACCCTCACATAATGAGAATCGAGCAACGTCAACGCTTGCCGCGAAAGGTCGGCCCCTACTACTCCAAACCCGTTCCTGACAAGCGGCACGAGATACCTGCCAACGCCACAGCCGATATCGAGTAAACAAGCTCCTGGCGCGAACCGTTGGGTTATCGGAGTGAGATTGTAAGGACCTTTCCAGGAAGCAGGCCTCAACGCGTACTGCTCATCCCAGATCCTACGAACGGCTTGTTCGGGTGATTGTATCTCGTCTGCGGACACTGATGCAACCGACCCCTTCATTTCCACTGGAAGTTAATAACGTATCTAGAGAAGTTCTTTAGAGCGTTATTTTTGATTTTAACCGCGATAAATAGGGCTTTAGATTACAAATATATAAATGTTGATGCATTACCACTGTAGATGATTGCAGTTATGACGATCGCGGGATCGGACTCTGGCGGTGGCGCCGGTATCCAAGCCGACGTGCGCACCTTTGCCGCTCTCGGCGTACATGGAGCCTCAGTCGTAACGGCGATAACCGCACAAAACACTCTCGGCGTCGTTGATGCGCTCAATTTGCCTCCTGAATTTGTCGTTGCGCAAATTAATGCGGTTTTGTCCGACATTGACATTCGATGCGCAAAAACTGGCATGCTCTCGACCGTCGAGACTGCAGACGCCGTCGTTGAAGTGCTTTTGCGGCGCGATTTTCCGATCGTAGTTGATCCCGTAATGGAGGCCGAAGCCGGAGGGAAGCTGATGACGGGGAGGCCAAAAGACATCCTTGCGCGACTTCTGCCTTACGCAGCAGTTGTCACGCCTAACATTCGAGAGGCAGAAGCGATTTCAGGCATCGCCATACGTAACCTCGACGATATGAAGCGCGCTGCGTGTGAAATCTTTGCCCTCGGCCCGAAATCAGTCGTTGTTACCGGAGGCCATTTGAGTGGAACGGACGTTTTTTATGACGGCGGTTTTGAACTGCTCCGCGGTAAGTTAATCAAGGCGGGAACCCATGGGGCTGGATGCACGTTTTCAGCAGCGGTAGCCGCCTTTCTTGCTAAAGGGCACTCAGTAGGTCAAAGCGCTTCGATGGCTAAGGCGTTTGTTATCGAAGCAATAAGAAACAGCGAAAGTGTTGGATCGGGGTCCGGGGTGGTAAACCAATTCGCAGTAACGTTAGATACGGCCGAACGTTATCTCACGTTGCTCGATGTAGACGTGGGGCTCCGCACCATCAAGGCTATTAACTCAGACCTTATACCTAAAGTCGGCAGCAACTTAGCGATGGCAATTTCGCGCGCTAAGAAGGTAGGAGATGTTGCCGCGGTAAAGGGACGAATTGTGAGAGTCAGAGGAACTATCAGACCGGTCGGGTGTGTGGCATTTGGCGCAAGCCGTAATATGGCACGAGTTGTCCTGACTGCTTTGCAGTACGACCACACTATGAAGAGCGCCATGAACGTGCGACGTTCAGACGAAGTTGTCGAAGCTTGCCAAGAACTAAACCTCGTGGCGGAAGGCTTTGATAGGGCAGACGAACCGGGGAGAATAATCGGAGGGCCGGGAATCGCGCGCGCAATAGAAATGAGCGTGAAACACAGCAGGGGCGTTCCCGACGTAATACTTGGCCGCGGTAGTGTAGCGAAAGAACCGATGGCGTATATATTGGGCCATTCCGCGCAGCACGTTGCCGAAAAGGTTGCTCAAATTTCATCGACGATAAGATAATTAGCTACAACGTATCTGAGCTTAAAAAAGAAAAAGGAAAGGAGGGGATTTTCATAGGGAGTATCAGACCAACGTACATTAAAAGCGTTTCACAAGAGCTGCTTCGCCGACATGTGGAGACATTCAGCTCTGATTACGAAAAAAACAAGTTGCTCGTGTCGGAGTACACGAATATCGAGAGTAAGAATATTCGAAATAGGGTTGCCGGATATATTACGCACAGAGTAGAAATCGGCAACAGGAGAAAATCGTGAAATTCGAGGGCGTATATTGTGCAATGATTACGCCATTTACGAACAACGACGAAATTGACGTCGAAGGGATGCGTTCCAACATTGCATATCTCCAGAAGGGGGGCGTTGCAGGGCTAGTGCCGTGCGGTAGTACAGGCGAGTCTTCAACGTTGACGTTCGACGAGCACAAGACGCTAATTGACGTGACAGTTGACGCGGCAAGCGTTCCTGTTATTGCTGGGACAGGATCCAACAGCACTTCAGAGGCAATTGATCTAACGCGCCATGCGCAAGATGCGGGCGCAGAAGCATCTCTACAGATAGTCCCTTACTACAACAAACCGATGAAAAGCGGATTGATCAAACACTTTGGCGCTATCGCAGAAGCGTGTGATGTCCCACTCGTTTTATACAACATTCCTGGTCGTACTGGAATTAATATGGACCCTGACACGATCAGCACACTTGCGCATGAGTACAGCAACGTAGCGGCGGTAAAGGAGGCAAGCGCGAATTTCAGTCAGATTTCAGACATCATAGAGCTGACCCAGGATCTCGATTTCTGCGTCATTTCGGGGGATGATGGACTTACTCTTCCTATGATGGCGCTTGGGGCCAAAGGGGTGATCTCAGTTGCTGGAGATATATTTCCAAAGCAGATGCGACGACTGACACAGTTCTGCCTCGACGGCAACTATGCAAAAGCACGCGAGGTTCACTATCAGCTAGCCCCTCTTTTTAAAGCGCTATTTATCGAGACGAATCCCATTCCGATCAAAAAAGCATGTGATTTGCTCGGACTTGCGGGCGGACCTCTCCGATTGCCCCTTACTACAATGGCTGACCCCAACGTCGCGAAACTCAAAGCGACGCTCGCAGCTTACACAGACTAAAGGAACATCGATTAGGACGTGGTGATTGTATGACTCCAAACGACAGGATAACAGTCGCTGTAACAGGGGCTTGTGGCCGCATGGGACGTATGATTATCGACAACGTGACGCAAGCGGCTGATTTGACACTCGTGGCAGCTTTTGACAAGCAAAGCTGTAACTCTGACGTAATAGAAGCGTCAAACCTAGCAGCGACGCTAAAAAGCGTCAGACCCGACGTCTTGGTCGATTTCACCGTCGCTGCTTCGTCCGTCGAAATTATCAAAACAGCAGCAAGCGCTGGAGTAAGACTCGTTGTCGGAACAACAGGATTCACGCCTGAACAGCGTGCAGAAGTGAAGAAAGCGATCGAAGGCCAAATAGCCGCGATAATCTCTCCGAATTTCTCGATCGGCGTTAATGTGTTTTTTCAATTGGTGAAGAACGCGTCAGAGAAGCTTCCAAGCGCGGCGTACGCCGCTGAGCTTATTGAGGCACACCACAAGCACAAAATCGATGCTCCAAGTGGGACGGCAGTTAAAGCAATAGACATCATCAAAGAGGTCGATCGAACACGGTCGATAGGATCCTATTCTATACGCGCAGGAGATATCGTTGGCGATCATTCAGTGTTGTTCATCGGAGATGGCGAACGGCTTGAAATTAGCCATCAGGCCCAGAGCAGACAGGCATTTGTCAGCGGCGCGATGTTAGCGGCAAGATTTATAGTAAAGCAGCCACCGGGATTGTATTCAATGGATGACCTGATGGCTTCGATTTAATCCATGTAGAGCATCGTCCGCAAACGTTTAAAACTCAGCAGTTGGAATTGTATTCAACATATAGAGCTAGGCGTTTAAAAAAATGTTGTCGTCCCCCTCAACTAAGATGCGAGAAAGTTCGTAGACTTTCGTTGCGAAGAGGAATAATCGAGGGTTTAAAAAAAATACACGTACGATTGAGGAAACTGTTTTTTCTAAGAGGATGCGTGAACGTTATTTTTTAAGAAATCAATGAATGTCGTCTCCAACGACGCGAGATTGCAGATTGGCATAACCCCCGGTCTCGGATTAATGTTTAGTGACTTTTGATACTTCGTTTGGCCTTGCCAGGTCCCTGAGTTAACGACGGTGACGCCTCGATATTGCGATGCACCGATGGTGTGAACGTGACCGCTATGTAGGATATCAGGTATCGTTTCAATGATGAAGTGATCTGTGCTCTCTGGCGCTATAGAGACCCTATTTCCATATACCGGCGAAAGATGCCGTCTTTTTAGCATTTCCTTCATCGCACCGTCGGGGTTGCTATATGAGGAACCAGGAACTGCCGCGATTATATCATCCAGAGCCCTGCCGTGATAGATGAGTATTTTGACGCCGCACAGTTCAATCAGCGAAGGATTGCCCACGCACCTTACGTTGTTACTGAAACTTTTTGCAAAGTCGCTTGAGAGGGCAGGCTGCGGTTCTGCTTGTCGTACTGCATCGTGATTTCCCGGAGAAACAATGATAGAGAGGCCTGATGGTAACATTTCGAGAAGGGTGGCTGCTTCTGCATATTGATCGTCGATGTCGTCGATGGCTAATTCCTCTTCTTGATTCGGAAAAACCCCAATGCCATCCACCAAATCGCCGGCCACGATAACATAAGCAGTTTTGCGCGCTCTTTCATCATCGCTCGATGATATCCAGTCGGCAAAATCCTTCCAAGCGTTTAGTAAGAACGTGTTGCTACCAACGTGAACGTCAGAGGTGAGGGCCACGTACACGTCCGTCGCTGAGTGTGTGGGTTGGTTTTGCGGGGGGATTTCAGGCCATGTAATG
>DASVJT010000193.1:0-2995 GCA_036385775.1 archaeon | reverse complement strand
CCTCCAATTGTCCACAGAGGTTCCGTGACAGAATTACTTCTGAAAGTGTCTCGACCGCCAATCTCGAGATGAGCAGCGTCGAATTAGGATCAATGTGTGGCAAGCCATTTACTATTTCAGCTCTTTCGATCATAGATGCGGGATCTTCAGATATTATGTCGATAAGGGAAAAGGAGATAAGTAATGACGGAAGTTAAGCTCACAACAGAAGGGATACGCTATATAGCCTTGTTTGAGAGTTTAACTCGAGCAGTAGCCCGTGATTGTTACATCGACGACGAAAATGATCGCGTAATATTCGTCGTGAAAAACGGGGATATGGGCCTAGCGATTGGCAAGAATGGCAACAACATAAACAGAGTAAAGAGATCAATAGGCAAGCATATCGAGATAGTCGAATTCTCAGATGACGTTGACGAGTTCGTCGCAAACGCGCTTCAGCCCGTTTCTGTAAAGAAAGTTCAAGTCGTTACAAAAGAGAGCAAGAAGCTTGCCTATGTCGAAGTCCCATCCAAAGATCGGGGCATCGCGATCGGAAAAAACGGAAGAAACATTAACAGAGCCAAAGTGCTAGCACAAAGGCACTATGGGCTCGAAGATGTTATAATTCAATAAGCCACAAACGGAGAGTCGTCATGGGAAAGGGTATCTATTCCGCACGCAAACTAAAACAAGACCACAAAGCGCTTCGATGGAGCGATAAGCATTTTAGCCGTCGAGAACTTCATTTGGACGAAAAAGCAGACCCGTTAGAAGGTGCGCCGCAAGCGAGAGGAATAGTTCTTGAAAAAGTGGGAGTCGAAGCAAAGCAACCAAATTCCGCTATACGTAAGTGCGTAAGAATCCAACTTATCAAAAACGGCCGCCAAGTAACCGCATTTTGCCCCGGAGTTGCCGCGGTAAATTTTATTGACGAACACGACGAAGTCACCGTGGAAGGGATTGGAGGCCGTATGGGCGGTTCAATGGGCGATATTCCAGGCGTCCGATTTAAGGTCATAAAAGTGAATAATGTGTCTCTTGAAGAGATGGTCCGCGGGAGAAAAGAAAAACCTATACGGTGATACCATGCAAACGGAACAAAATAACTTGGTCTTCGGCAAATGGGAAACCACTGACATTCAGGTTGAAGATCCCGGTATCAAGCGCTACGTTCATTTTGAATCGCCAGAAATCCATACTAGTGGGAGACACGCTCATCAACAGTTCAACAAATCAAACTTATCTATAGTTGAGCGATTGACCAACAAACTTATGCGCGGAGAGGCCAACACCGGAAAAAAAATAAAGGCTTACGAGACCATAAGAAAGGCGTTCGACGCCGTGAACAAACACACCGGTGAAAATCCCGTAAAGTTACTTATCCAAGCTATAGAAAACGCAGGACCTCGTGAAGAAACTGTGCGGTTAAAATACGGCGGTATTTCCGTTCCAAAAGCTGTTGACACCGCATCTCAGCGGCGAGTCGACTTAGCCCTAATGTACATTGCTCAAGGTGCTCAGAAGGCTGCGTTTAAAAGTAAGCGAACAATCGATGATTGTCTTGCGTCGGAGATCATAGCCGCAGCAAAAAATGACGTGCGGAGCTTTTCGATCAGCAAAAAAGAAGAAAAAGAGCGAGTGGCTAAGGCAGCAAGATAAGACAGTTTTTAGAGACCAAAGCATGGTAAGTAGGCAGCAGATGGTTGAGCGTGTCACAACGCTCATGGATCGACCTGAATATATTCGCAACATCGGAATTGTGGCACATATAGATCACGGAAAAACTACACTTTCCGACAACCTGCTCGCAGGAGCAGGGATGATCTCAAAGGAGCTTGCTGGAACACAACTGTTCATGGACTTTGATGAAGAAGAGCAAGCGAGAGGAATCACAATCAACTCAGCAAACGTGTCGATGGTTCACGAATTTCTCGGGAAGGAATACCTGATAAACCTCATTGATACCCCCGGACATGTCGACTTCGGCGGGGACGTCACACGCGCAATGCGAGCTGTTGACGGCGCAGTCGTGGTGGTCGATGCCGTTGAGGGGACGATGCCCCAAACGGAAACAGTCTTGCGGCAGGCACTCAAGGAAAACGTCAAGCCAATCCTCTTCATTAACAAAGTTGACAGGCTCGTCAACGAGCTTAAACTCGATCCGCAAGCTATGATGGGAAAATTCGTCAATCTCATCAATCACGTAAATAAGCTCATTCGCGGCATGAATGAAGAGAAGTATAACGCAGGATGGAAGGCCAAGGTCGATGATGGTTCTGTCGCGTTTGGATCTGCACTCTACAACTGGGCTTTGAGTGTACCGCAAATGGAAAAAACGAAGATTACGTTCAAAGATGTATACGAATACTGTGCTGACCACAAGCAAAAAGAACTTGCCGAGCGCAGCCCAATTCACGAAATTATACTTAACATGGTTATCACGCACCTGCCGAACCCTCTACAAGCGCAGAAAGAACGCGTTCCTGTAATATGGCACGGCGATCAAAAATCTGAGGAGGGCAGAGCGATGCTAACCTGCGACCAGAAGGGGCCAGTAGCGCTGATGGTTACTGATATAACCATCGATCCTCACGCAGGTGAAGTTGCTACTGGACGACTTTTTTCGGGTGCGCTAGAGCGCGGACAAGAGGTCTTTGTTTCTGGCATGCCAAAAAAGAACCGGATCCAACAAGTAGGTATATTTATGGGTGCAGAGCGGATCGAAGTTGAACTAATTCCAGCAGGCAACATCGCATCCGTTACTGGGCTACGCGACGCTATTGTGGGTTCGACGATTTCTACAGCACAAGGCACGGCTCCTTTTGAAAGCATCAAACACGCGAGTGAGCCTGTGGTTACTGTGGCAGTTGAGGCTAAGAGTATGAAAGATCTGCCTAAGCTCGTAGAAGTGCTGCGACAAATTTCAAAGGAAGATCCAACGCTCCGCGTGACTATCAACGAGGAGACAGGAGAACACTTAATCTCCGGTATGGGTGAATTACATCTGGAGATA
>DASVJT010000192.1:0-8677 GCA_036385775.1 archaeon | reverse complement strand
TCCGCTCGGGCTCTATGCAATATTTCAAATGACGTTTGCAGCAATCACCGTTGCTCTTATCTCTGGCGCACTTGTCGAGCGCATCAAGTTCGGTGCGTGGATGCTTTTCATCCCGATATGGCTCACGCTCGTTTACTTACCAGTAGCACACTGGGTCTGGGGAGGGGGCTGGCTCGCACAACTAGGTGTTCTAGACTTTGCCGGAGGCCTTGTCGTCCACACAAACAGCGGCGTTGCGGCTCTCGCCCTCGTGTTCCTGCTTAGGCCACGACGGGACACACGATTGCTCCCGCAGCAGCTCACCTATTCTATCATTGGAGCCGGACTCCTCTGGTTCGGTTGGTTTGGCTTTAACGCCGGGTCGGCTCTCGCCGCGGGGCAGCTCGCCACCTCCGCATTTATTGTAACAAACACCTCCGCCGCTGTCGCCTTGCTTATCTGGATGCTCATCGAGTATCTTCGCTTCGGCAAGGTGACGTTGCTCGGCGCGGCATCCGGCGCCATCGCCGGCCTCGCTGCCATCACGCCTGCAGCCGGTTTCGTCAATGTCGTTGGCGCTATGGTTATCGGGTTGGGTGCGGCGCTCGTTTCGTATGCTGCAATCTCGATCATCAAGCCGCGGTTAGGCTACGATGACGCTCTTGACGTATTCGGCATTCACGGTTTCTCGGGGATCTGGGGGGTGTTCGCCGTTGGGCTCTTCGCAAGCCCATTCATCAACGCGGCCGGAACCGGCCTGCTCTACGGCAACCCGCACCAGCTCGCAGTACAGGCGTTAGGTATCGCCGTGACGTTCATATACTCATTTGTCGTGACCATGCTCATCGCTAAAGCGATAGATTTAACAATTGGCTTGCGTGTAAGTTCTGACAAGGAAACGCAAGGGCTTGATTTGGCGACTCACGACGAGGTCGCTTACAACATCTAGATGCCACAACCGCACGTGGGAGGCAGAGTCACACAAATCGAGCCGCGCGAAGAGCCGAGGCACAAATGAAGAAAGTAGTCGCAATAATGCGGCCCACCAAGCTTGACGTAGTGAAACACGCGCTCGATGAGATCGGACATCATAGCATGACGATCACAGAGGTGAAAGGGCGGGGCAGACAAAAAGGACTTACAGAGATATACCGCGATCGAGAGTACAAGATAGACCTGCTTCCAAAGGTTGAGCTGATGATGATCGTAGCGGACAGCGACGTTGAGAAAGTTGTTGACACGATAATGCACGGCGCCCGCACGGGGGAGATCGGAGACGGTAAGATCTTCGTTCTGCCTGTAGACGATGTGATCAGGATTCGCACGGGCGAGCGAGGAGACGATGCGCTTTATTAAAGCCACGCACTCAAGTCACCTCTTGGCCTTGCCGGATTGCTTTCCTACCGGGTATCGCCAGCAAGCACACAAAGGTGGTTGAACTAACGCTGACTTGTATCCAACAGCGCAGCCCACGACGCATGCAAGAATAATAGCCTGATCCAATGTGGGAGTAAGTATGGTCCGTACTAGGTTATTTGCAACAAAAATATCCAAAGCGAGAAGGATTTTGGGCGTATAGCCAGTCGAATAGCCGTATAATTTGGGGCTTTTCGACGAAAAGCGTTCGTCACGAGTTCCAACGCGACGCGGGCCCAGCACTAAGGCCTAGATTTGTAGGCAAATAGCTAACCTACATGTGCTAATTTTGCACGTCTTCTGAACCGACCTTGAGCCCTTAGTTACAGACTGGAGAAAGAAAGAAGGGCAAACACTACTAATTTACTTTTTTGATATGACAGAACAAGAAGAAAAGGTGCACTACTGCACAGAATGTGGAAAGAAATTGAAAGACGCTAATCTAACGGCTTATAACAAGTATTTATGTCCTGACTGTGATGAGCTTGAGCACGAGTGCTTTACTGGGGAAGGCCCTTAGGCACAAAACAGCCCCCCACTACATAGGCCAAGCTGGAACGTTGCTGGACGGCATAAAATATCTAGCGTCCACAAACTAGCTTTTTGACAAGGCTTTACACGTTCTATTTTGAGAAATTTAAAAAAAGATGTTATTCTTGTGGATGGATGATAACTTTTAAACTACCATCCCGCGGTTGGGCAGTCAGTAGAAAACCTCCAACCGTTTCTTTTAATGGAAAAACATGGGTTATCATATCTGTCACATTAATTTTTTTATACTGAATCCATTTTAAGGCCGTTGAAAGATTATGAGAATCGGCACCATATGAATGGGTGATGGTTATTTCTTTTTGCCACAGATTCCAGAGATTAATTTCGGATTGGATTTCAGGATTAGTAGGGGCAAAAAATAAGATCGTACCCCCTTGTCCGATTGCTTCAAGTGACTGTTTCACACAAATGGGAACCGGTGCGGTCATAATAACGGTGTCTGCGCCCAACCCTCCATTTAATGCTTTAAACTTTGTGGGGACATCTTCAGTAGCTAAAATGGTTGCATCAGCGCCGAATTTTTGGGCGATCTTCAATCGATCCGGATTAATATCAGAAACAGCAATAAACCCCGCACCATTCAAAAGGGCCACTTGAACATGTAACAATCCGGTTAAACCAGCCCCGATTATTAAGACCGATCTACCATCTGAGGTCGGAGCCCATTGTTGCCCACGTAAAACACTTCCAAGGGGTTCAACAAAGGTTCCGGTCTCAAAAGAAACCGATTCGGGAAGGCGTAAAATACCCCGATCCACATTGATTTCGGGCAGAACAACATATTCTGCGTACGCCCCAAACGCATTTTTAAATTTTGTTTTTTGGAGTATGTCACATGCGGTCGTATGCCCACGCATACAAGCATTACAAGAGTTACATGCTACGTGATGGGTAACTACAACCCGATCTCCCACTTTCCATTTCGGATCCACTTTAGAACCGGCTTCTGCAATGATTCCTGTGCATTCATGTCCAAAAGCTCCAATACCACTAGGTCTTCCAGCACGCTTAATTCGATACCATTCCATGACATCCGACCCACAAACGCCGCACGCCATAATTTTGACTTTAATCTCTCCTGGTCCAACTGACAGCTCTTCAACATCTTCGACGCGAATATCACTATTCTCATAATAGACTGCTGCTTTCATTGTATTCGCTGCGGAGAGTAAGTTAACAAAGATTTGAAAAAATTAGTCGAGCTTGCATGCATCCGGTAAACATGCGTTGTAAATATCCAAGGCTTCCTTTACGGTATAATTTTCATGGACAATTGAACGAATTGCTTTGATCATGCCTATAGGATTATCGTCTTGGAAAATATTTCGTCCGAAATCAACTCCTACTGCACCCGCTTGGATAGAATTGTGGACCATTTGAAGAGAGTCGGGAGCACTTGTATGCTTACCCCCTGCAACAACGACAGCAGTTGGAGAAACAGCTTCAACTAGTTTGGAAAATTCCTCACAATAATAGGTTTTGATAATTCGGGCCCCCGCATCTTGGCAAATACGAGATGCTAGAGCTAAATAGCGCAAATCTCGAGCCATCTTTTTACCTACGGCTGTTACCGCTAAAACGGGAATTCCGTATTCTTCGGCTTGATTGATCATTTCGGTGAGATTTACAATGGTCTGTTGTTGATTAGCAGAGCCAATAAAGACACTGATAGCTACACCTGCTGCATCCATTCGAATGGCTTCTTTAGCTGTAATAGTGAGCTTTTCATCACTCAAATCTTCATTTAAAACGCTATTTCCCCCCGTAGCACGTAACATTACGGGTTTTGATCCGACATCTTCTAACGCAATATTGCTCCGTACTGCCCCGCGTGTCGTCATCAGACAATCGCAATAGGGAAGTAGTGTTTTCATTGTTTTACTCATATTACGCAAGCCCGTTGTCGGCCCTTGAAAATAGGGATGGTCTATCGCTAACATAACTACCCGATTATTTTTCGGATTGATTATCCGGTTCATTCGGCTTTGGATTCCAATATCAAGATATGCATTAACCATGGGTAACGCCTCACGAGCATGAATTATACACAACTATAAAAAAAGTTGGGACTATTTTTGCTTCGGTCTGACGATCAGATATCCCTTTTCTATTAACCAATGGTGAAATTCATAGGTACTATGCATACAATTGGATGCACAAATCGCCCGAATTTCTTCATATTTAGGAGATTTTTCTACTTCATTGTTTAAAAGCGATTGCACCGGGCATTTAACATCATTACAATATTCCCGACGCTTATAATCGATATAGCCGTCGATCGACCTCATAATATATGCGTAGAATGGTAATATTTCCCGAATGGACTGTAGACACTCGCAACTTCTGCGATTTCATGACTAGATGCCTTACCATTTTTCAGTTTTTTGTCGCTTCCAAACGCTGAATACCGCCAGGGAATTATTTGATTCTTGCGATTTGTCGCAATGAATCCATAGTATAATTGTAGGGCATGGGCCTAGGATGACTGGCGCATATTTAGCATCGAGACATGGTCCACTATGTTAGCTAAAGATCTTTTGGATGCGTATCCTGCCAATATTGCATATACACTTCGTATACGTGTTCAGGCAATGGATGTTTGTAAAACCGCCAATCAACGCCAGAAACACTGTGCGTCATTATATAGTTCTTGTTTGACTGATCCCACTGCATTATGTCGCTCTGCTGCTCTGCACTGAAAAAGCAACAGAGCGAACTGCGTGAGATGGAGGTGCGAAAGCGGGAGCTGCAGGAGCTTTCCAAGCAGCAGTGGGGCGGCCGGCGATAAGCTACCGACGTTCAAGATAATCAAGCGTGTTAGGGAACTGGTCGCTGCACTATTATCTGTTGTAATCTCGATGAAGGAAGATTGGGTGATCGTCGTTCCCGAATCCGCGGTCGTCATCGCCTCACAGTTCGGTATCAACCAAGCTGCATATGATTTTTCAGACGCGGAGGCAGAGTTCGCATCTTACTATGTGACATCTCATATTCTATCATTAAGACTGTACGAGAAATGCTAGACAATGGAGAAGAGGTGCGCTGCTTAGATCAGCGCGGGATAATTTTCACGATATTCGATCGAACCACTAGTATGTGTGCGATCAATGTGAATATGGCGCCGTCTCGCTCGATCAACAAATGGCAGCACTATGGAGCGACGATCCCACCTATGCTCAATACCTCATGTCGACCTTCGAAATGCTGTGGCAACAGTCAGTTCCGGTGGAAGAACGAATTCAAGAACTGCTTGAGCAAGGCCCGCCGCAGGCTTAAAGGAGCGGATCGCGATAAAACGGAGCTTGGTTCTTATCGCCGCGGCGCTTACACTTGACGTAAAGCTTGCATCGTGCGCAGTAAGTCATATACAATAACAACAATACCGACCGCGCTAAGAGCCTAACCGACGCGACGCACGAATGTAATTGTTACCTTAGAGCCGGCAAAAAAGCGCGTGCTTGCTGATAAGCAGCTAAAATGACCGCATCGATAGGTAGAAAACCAAGAGGCCGAATACTAGCATGAGGGCTATAACAACTGTTATCATCTTCGTCTGAAGTGAATTCATTTTACGCGTCCCTCTTTTCCTTCGTTTCATAAGCATACGTGACGAGAAGATAACTAGTCCATACCACAAGAGAGCCGATGGCAATGCCAGCAGCAAGGAGGGGGTTGAACATCGCAGCAAAGAGTATGAAAAATGCGGCTGCAAGGGTGAGTAGTGCTTTATAATCCACGTCTAAGTGTTACCACGTAAGCCTTTAAATCTGTTTACCAGCCTCCCCGTATAAAACTCAGGACCGTTACTGGGCTGCCTCATATAGTCAATCGCAGCCACGTTGCCGTGCCGCATAGGTTCTAGTGTCGGAGCCTGTATTAGACTTTGGTTATCGTGAGACGGAAGAAGCGATTTTAGCTCTGCGATTTGAGATTCAGAGCCGTGGTGGTGAGGGGGGCAGGATGAGGGGGTAAGCGCGCATTGGTCAAGCTGGTCAATTATTGTTCATTTATGAGGTAACTTAGTCAATTGATTAGTAATTCCCTTCCCTGCTTTTCCCCTTCGTAAACAGCTCCTTCTTCACGAGCTCCTTGAGATCGTTCTTCAACTACCCATCAACGGATCCTTACAGAACGCCGGTTCAAAAAAGAAGCTATTTAGTAGGCCGACACATGAACTGTAACGTACGTATGAGCGATGAGAGCGAGAACGCCGCCATACGAACACAATCACAATCATCGTTTAGCGCCCGTCTCAACGACTCAACCGCTCTGATGTCGCCAATCTTACCAAGTGCGATAGCAGCATACCATCGGACATCTTTAGGATTATCTGTCAACAACGCCTGTATTAGCGGATCCACTGCTCTCACGTCGTCAATCTTGCAAAGCGCTTTTGCAGCATTCTCACGGTTGTACTCGTTGCCGTGTCTTAACGCCTCAATAAGCCCCTCAACATCCTTCTCTTCCCACATCTGTGCTATGTTTGATATATTGGATCCTGACGCCATAGAGCGGTAATTGTAAGAGTTTCGATTGAATAAGTTGAGAGGACTAGACCTCGCATAAGAAGAAGACACGCAACATATCGCCTTGCTTAAGGAGGGGGTCTAGTCAATATATCAATTGATATTCCAACTGTTTAACATTTTCGCTTTCTGTTAGTGTTGTCTGTTCTCGCGCTTCGTGTCCTCGATTTCTGCTGTTTTTTCGACTCCACTCATTCCAAGTGACGTAATGTGCGCCCTGTTGCATCTGCTTATGATTGTCGCAACCTGGCTGGCCGCAGATAACCTGCGCGCTCAAAGCACAACAATAAAGTCTCGAGCGCAGACCATTATTTACTATGCTAGGTGCAGAATACTACCTCCACCTTTTTACCAACAGTGCACTGCCAAGACGAGCTGTTGGAAATTCACCGCAGCAAGATCTCGGTCCACCACGCAAAAGCAGGTTACCACTACCCAACTATCCAGCTACCTCTCACGTTCTCGAAACTTGCCGGCCTCTCTACGAGAATCTATCAAACTATATACGATGGATTATTGGCCTTTCTCAAGGTGATATCCCCCACAAAAAATGCTTCAAAACACCCAAAGCCTCCGTCTTCACATAGCGGAGATCGGGGCGTTCGAATCGCCCCGGGCACATCGTTTCTTTTTGAAATCGGGTATACTAGAGACGTCCGAGCGGGTTTTCTCGGATACGAGGATTATGGCGAGAAACAAGCACTACATAGATAGAAAGTTGCACACTCTCACGAGCTCGATCTAACCTGGCAAGAGTCGATTGATCTGTTGCCAGAAGATGCAGTTGAAGGTAGCTCGAATATCTACTACTTTACCGACGACAACGGCGACATCCATTCGCGCGAGTTCCGTGGGGAGGAGCTAATTCCCGATGACAAGGAAACAGAAGACGCAATAAAAAGGAATTCGAGCTACGTAGGGAGTTCATGCGCCTTTCTCCGCATCAGAAGGTGTTGCTGTAGGCATTCTCGAGGTATTGTTCATCTATTTTCTGATCGCCAGATGCCGCTGAGCTCTCAAACGATAGATATCGCACATTCAATCGTTAATGGCGATGGACGAGTCCGCTGGGAGGGGGCCATCACCGCAGCACAATTAGACTGGATTCACACCTATGGCGATTGTGCGGTTTTCTTTGTTAGAGTCAACCATTCTGCTCTGACTAGCGAATACGAAGCAGGCGAGCCTAATACAGGCTCCAACACTCGAACCCCACGGCATTACAGACATCCGCTACCAGAAGCGTGCATGATGTATTTACGTTGTATTGGAAAGATGGCTGTCACATACCGTCGTGATTTATAGTTTTCAGGAAGTTAAGTACGCAATGTGTGGGGACATTACACAGCTAGATGAACGATAGATAAAGCATTGGTCAGGTCGCCCGCATCTATGTCTTCCAAAGTATGCCCTTCCCGCGCTGGATCTTGATGAATTACGTAAGGGGTCTGGTCGATGAGCTTTAGGCGCCTATCCCATTGGGTAATGACGTGCGCATCCTCCAACTCCCACTTCACTTCAACGTCCATATCAACGGACTTTAATGAGTCATTAACAATCGACGCTCCACGCTTAGAGCAGGCCTCAAAGATAAGCTCTGCTCCCGGCAGCGCATCAGCGAGTGATGAGAAGAAGCGCTTGATCTCTGCCTCTTTAAAGAACCACAAAATACCCTTTGCCAATATGAAGATGTCGTTATCGGTGTAATCGATGTCAGCAGACCAGCTCATGTCAAACAGCGACTTGGCGATGTACTTGACTCGATCGGTTTCAGGCAATAACTGTTTGCGCAGATCGATGACGTGCGGGAGATCGAGATCGTACCATTCAATGGATCCGTTGTCGACCCTGTAAAAGGCTGTGTCGAGGCCTGCGCCGAGATTCACTATCGACGCATCGGGATGTGTGCTGATGTACGCTCTAAGCTTCTCGTCGAACTGCCGCACTCGTGCCGCAGACCTCAAGCTATCCTCAACAGTGAAGCGCTGCTTGAAGATTGAAAAATCGTAGTCAAGATGATTCACGAGCTCAATAGCTTTAACATCGTTCAGTAGCCCAGGGTGTGCTTTGCTTGCCTGTGCTCTGTGCCACAGCGGGACTACCAACGTCTTTTCAAGTGAACTGAGCTCAATGCTCATGATTCATTGAGAGGTGGAAAAGATGTGATAAAGCTTTTGTTAGCGCGCAGGATGAACGGATAAGTC
>DASVJT010000191.1:0-3426 GCA_036385775.1 archaeon | reverse complement strand
ATCTGCTAGCGCTCTTGATCTTAAAAAAATCGGCTACAAAGGTGCCACTGGTAACACTCCCGCTGCATACCTTACGGGCATCCTTTTTGCAGGTCGCGCGCTAGCAGCTGGTTATTCGAACGGTGTGCTCGATCTCGGTCTTAACGCTCATTCACGCGGGTCGCGGATATATGCTGCTTTATTGGGCGCCGTTGAAGCAGGAATGGACATTCCTTTTAGTCAAGAACCACTCCCTACACCTGAGAGGGCGCGTGGGGAACATATCGTTGCTTATGCAACCGATAACCTAGCACGGTTTTCACAATATGGCATAGATCCGAAAGACCTTCCTACTCACGTTGATTTGGTTAAGCAAGAACTACTAGATCGCATTACGCGTAAATAAACAGAGGAAACAGGGACAGAATGGCTCAAATGATAGAAGGATGGATACCTAGGACGAGATTGGGGCACCTTGTTAATGAGGGCAAAATAACCACGTACGACGATGCTGTAAACACCGGATTTCCTATCAAAGAACCTGAAATAATTGATATACTCTTACCCGATTTGAGCGACGAGGTTTTAGATATAAACATGGTGCAGCGAATGACGGATTCTGGGCGGCGTGTGAAGTTTAGGGCAGCGGTGGCGATTGGCAATCGTGATGGATATGTAGGCTTTGCGGAAGGGAAGGATCTACAAGCGGGACCGGCCATAAGGAAGACAATTGAGATTGCCAAGTTGAATCTTATCAAGATAAATCGGGGCTGCGGTTCGTGGGAATGTGATTGCGGAGAACCACACACCGTCCCCTTTACCGTCGAAGGCAAAGCAGGATCTGTGAGCGTTACGCTGAAACCAGCACCGAAAGGGCTTGGTATAGCATCAGGTAGCACGGCGCGGAAAGTGCTCGAGCTCGCAGGCATAAAAGACGTGTGGACGAGATCATCAGGACAAACACGTACCACAATAAACTTTGCTCGCGCTACCTTCGAAGCTCTCAAGGGCACAACTACGGTTAGAATTGGTGGGGGGACTCAGTGACGTACGCCGTTATTAAGATACGCAGCATAGCAAAAACGAAGCCGGACGCACGGCGCACGCTCGAACTACTGAATCTTGACAGAACCAATCATTGCGTTCTCGTGAAGGACAATGTGCACTACAACGGCATGCTGCAGAAAGTGAAGGATTATGTAGCTTGGGGCACCATCAATGGTGAAACTCTCAGCGTTCTCCTCGAAAAAAGGGGTATGTTGGAAGGCAATAAAAGACTCACCAGCACATACGTCAAAGATCAAACTGATTTTAGTGATATCGAATCACTCGCAAAAGCTGTTGTTGACGGCAGAGCGACTTTGAAGGATGTACCAAAGCTGAAACCGGTGCTGCGACTCCACCCGCCACGCAAGGGCCATAAAGGAATAAAAAAACCTTTTCCTGAGGGCGTTCTTGGGTTTCACGGCAGCAGCATCAACGAACTGCTATTAACGATGAGGTAGGAAATGGGCGCGAAAAATAAAGCCAAGAAGTTTCGAGGAAGCCGCACGTGTGGCGGCGGCACGCACAAAAACCGTCGCGGTGCAGGGAGTCGAGGAGGGCGTGGCCACGCAGGTGGTTGCAAACACCATTTCCTCAAGGAGCTTTTGCTTGGTCGGGGTTATGGTAAGTACGGATTCGTGAGGCCACAAAACATGCTCAGTGATCCCATAATCGTTGACATAGGTGACCTTGATGAAGCCGCCGACCAACTCGTGGAACGTAAGGATGCTAAAGTGCGGACGGGCAAATATTACATTACTCTCGAAGTAGACAAAGTGCTTGGAAAAGGCCGCGTAACTAAACCACTCATTGTAACAGCCAGAAGCTTTTCGAAACGAGCACAAGAAAAAATTGAATCAGCAGGCGGGAAAGCAAAAGTCCTCGACCAATAAGCTGCATTCTGCAGTGATCACCTATACGTCTTTAGTTTGAGCGCGGCGAATTATGAGTGAGCATCCGATAATAGATAGAATTGAGCCTCTCCTGCAGAGGCTTCCTGCTATCTCCAAGCCCGAAGGGCATGTACACTTCAGACGGAAGCTGACTTGGACTATTGGCGTTCTTTTAATATATTTCGTTTTAACAAACGTCCAGCTTTTTGGGCTTGCACCGTCTTCCCAAGACCTTTTTGGGTTTTATAGGGCAATAATGGCAGGAAGCCAGGGCTCTCTCGTTCAGCTCGGGATCGGTCCGATTGTTACTGCCTCGATCATACTTCAGCTCTTCAAGGGCGCAGATATCATAAAGCTTGATACGAGCGATCCACGGGATCAATCAGTGTATCAACAACTCCAGAAGTTGCTCATCTTCGTCATGATCGTCGTTGAAGCCTTGCCCCAGGTGTTGGGAGGTTTCCTTAAACCCGATCCGACCCTCGCTGCTTCGACTGGTTTAGGACTCGGAAGCATTACATTGCTTTTATTTATCCAAGTCTGTCTTGGCGGTGTGCTCGTTCTGTTTTTGGATGAAATCGTCACCAAATGGGGAATTGGTTCAGGCGTCGGCCTGTTTATCGTAGCCGGGGTAGCACAAGGCTTGGTGACCGGGACCATCAACTGGCAAACAGATCCTACGACTGGGTTGGCTTACGGGATGATACCGCGTTTTATTCAGATATTCCAAACGTTCACCGCCCAGCAGCTGTTAACCGCTCAGGGACTGGCATTTTTCCTGTTCCGTGGAGATATTTTAGCCGCAATAAGCACAATCGCGATATTTGCAATCGTCGTTTACGTAGAAACGACTCGTATTGAGATCCCTCTTGCGCATAGTTCTGTAAGAGGCGCGCGAGGCAGATTCCCCGTGAAGCTAGTGTATGCAAGCGTCTTGCCGTTAATATTGGTGCGGGCGCTGCAGGCGAACATTCAGATGATTGGGATCCTACTTTACAACGCGGGATTTACGTGGGTGGGAACGTATACAGGCAATACGCCGACAAGCGGGCTCATGTACTATCTAGCGCCAATCAACGGTCCACAAAACTGGTTCCCAGGGCTAACGACAAACCCGGGGTGGCAAGTCGCACTGCGGTGTGGCATAGACATTGCCGTGATGGTCATCGGGGGTGTCATATTTGCTCTCTTTTGGGTCGAGACTACTGGTATGGGTCCAAAGGCTGTTGCAGAGCAAATACGAAGCTCGGGAATGTCCATTCCTGGCTTCCGGCGCGATCCTAAGATCATTGAACGCGTTATGAAGCGGTATATACCAAAAGTGACCGTCATTGGAGGCGCGTTTATAGGCCTCCTTGCAGTTATTGCTGGTTTTTTTGGGACGATCGGAAATGTCGGGGGGACCTCACTGCTATTGGCTGTGAGTATCACTTACAGGCTTTACGAGCAGCTTGCCAACGAGGAAGTAATGGAGATGCATCCCATGCTGCGGAGTTTCTTGGGCGAATGA
>DASVJT010000190.1:0-2091 GCA_036385775.1 archaeon | reverse complement strand
TTTGACGTGGGCGAATCTATGATCGCCTAAAATATAATCTTGCATAGCCTTAAAGTCGCTCGTTTTGATTCGATATACTTTAATCGCAAGCTCTCGTTTATCGGGTCCCAACGCGTGGAAAACGTTTGCCTCTTTGCCAGTTGATATTACCCCTCCGAGCGCTTGGATCAGCCCGCTGCTTGCGAGGCGATAGAGGACTTTGAGGGTAAGTTCGTCAAATACCTCGTCTCGGACCTTGAAATCGTCTGCCTCCTTATCTCGGATTCGGAGTTTGTCAACTTCTCGGTCGATGCGCTCTATTTTTTTGTCAATCAGGTCAAACACGTCAGTCCTTCACCATTTGAAAGATCAGGGTCTCGCTTTCGTGCGATTACTATAAGTACCCATTCTTCTTTAGCCCTTCCACTTGCGTACCTTGGTACCTCCAAACGATGTCTGCTTTATCGTCTTGAAAAGTCCAAGGTACTAAAAGACGACTTCTCCCTCACGCAGCCAAACTCGCTTTTTCATTTTGCCTGGAATCCTTCCCACGCGAGTCTTGCCATCAATGGATCGAACTTCAACTCTATTTTCGCAAAGCATGTGTTCAACTATCCCGAACACTTCGCCCAGTTCCTCTTGGGGCAGTCTTACCTTTGATTGAGGTTCTTCGCCCAGAAAAACACCTCGTTTGCAAAGTCGCTGTAGTCCGTCTTCTCTCCGGAAAACTTGGCTTAGTCTTTAAGCAATACGGCTCGAATTGGGCCGACGATTTGCTCGATATACAACGCTGCGCCATTTTTAAGATCTAATGGATGTAGTTTGCCGGCAGCATAATCCATCTCTAGTTTGGAGAACTCTTCGTACTCGATCTGACCGCCAAATCGTTTCGGTCGCTCAAGGCTCACTCGTTTGAATCGGGGGAAAATGAAATATCGGTACAATTGGAGGATGGGGTTGCCTTCGGTGGTTCGTGCCGGGCAATATGCAGAGGTAATCTTCTTTTTTATAGATTCGGATGAGTCTTCGACGGCAATCAGGTTATTCTTAGACGAAGACATTTTATTAGCGTCGAGGCCGAGTAGAATTGGCATGTGCACACAAACGGGAGATTGAAATCCCATCGAATGGAGCGCTTCGCGTGCTAACATGTGTATCTTTCGTTGGTCGATGCCACCTACAGCGATGCCAATCTTCAAGTACCCAATATCCGCCGCCTGCATTAGCGGATAGATCATCTGTGACACAACAGGGTCTTCTGCGTTTCTTGACACTTCATCCATGCTGCGCCGAGCTCGGTTTAGTGTAGTGTGCCTCGCTAGTCTAAGAATTAGCTTAGTATAGTCAGGTTCGAGTTGATAGTCACTCCCAAGCACGAACGTCGTCTCTTTAGCAAGTCCTAAGGCGGTAAAGCACTTCTCATAGTAGCGCGCCCACTTACCAATTTGGTCCATCGTCCCCTTTTCGTTCAGATATGCATGTAGGTCTGCCAGCAGTACAATGACATCGACACCACTCGATTGAAGATCTATCAGCTTGTAGGCCGTAAGGAGGTGTCCAAGATGGAGTTGTCCGCTAGGTTCGTAACCTGCATAAGCGGTAATTTTTGTCTCAGCGTCAAGGAGAGCCGCTAGCTCATTTTCGGTTACGGCCTCGTCAACATTGTTCATGACTTGTTCGAACTTCACGCAGATCACGCTTCTCAATTTAAGAGTTTAAAAACGCCTATTATATATTACGGTCACTAGTCGTGCTGTATGCCTCATGACTCGACTAATATTTATTTAGCTCGATGCCGTTTTGTTAATGATAACCAGAAAGCCAATCGTAACGCAATATCGGGCAAAAACAATGCTTCTTTAATTTTCTTATTGTTTCTACTAATAGTCAAATTGATATAAGACAGCAAGGAAGCGGAACAGCTGCCGCGCAACCGCCTAGGTTAAGGGAATCATCTGTTCGTTAAATCGAAGTGGTGGGCCTGACCGGATTTGAACCGGTGACCGCCCGGTTATGAGCCGGGCGCTCTGACCTGGCTAAGCTACAGGCCCCTCTGACGCCGCCAACAGGGCTCGAACCTGTGACATCGTGGTTAACAGCCACGCACTCTAC
>DASVJT010000189.1:0-2005 GCA_036385775.1 archaeon | reverse complement strand
GCCGATATGGAAACATTCATCGCGGAGCTATCGAGAACAATGATAAAGATGGCGATGCACGCAACTAAGACGACGCCCCATTTGAACTGTGAATTCTCTTCTATCGAAAACACCGTGGGCAAATTTTTATTGATGGTAACTAAGTAGGTGACGTACGCGCCGCCGGTTCTTGCGCTATGTAATGCCGACTAGCGTACTAGTCGTCCATCGATAACAGCAGGTTTTTCGCTATATCTTTTGCGTTTTTACTCTGTAATTTCGATTCGAGGACGCGAATAAAAAGGAGTGATGACTGGTTTGACAATCATGCTGCTCGCTCAGTCAGTGTCGTGATAAAAACCTGCACGTTAAGTTCAGTGAGATTATCTAAAAGGGGTTACCCCTATTTTGAATTCACTTCCGTCTCTCCGTTCGCCCCGATGTTCATTTCGAGCGGGTTAAATACATAAAGGTAGATTATAGTTTAGCTTTTAACTGATAGGAGGTGAAAATCAAATGGCTGATGTAAAAAATAGTTCTATGTGGGTGCGCATAGCTGAGATCATCGGCGGCATCATCATCATTGCACTTGGCGCTGAGGCGTGGCTAAATCCAATAGCGACAGGGGTCGCGCTCGCAAGTTTACTAGCAATCGCTCTGATTATCCTCGGAATTCTGTCGTTCGTGCGGGTCTTTGATCACGGTAGTACCGGATGGCAACGAATCCTCAACCTTATCCTGGCGATCATAGAGATAGTCATCGCCGCGATGATAATCGATAATATCGTAGTCGGGATATTGACTGTCGTCTTCCTACTGGGCTTGGGACTGCTGTTTGCCGGTATAGCGAGCGCGTCGCGCGGCACACCTGGTGCTATCGTCGTCGGTATATTGGGCATTATCGCCGGTTTTATCGTGATAATAAACCCTGTTATCGGCGGTTTAACGATGGTAGCACTCGCGTCAATCTTCCTGATAATCTTTGGCTTAGAGTTGCTAGTATCAGGCGCTATGGGCAGATGGGTGTAAGGGGGTTCCCCTCCCCCTCTTTTTTTATTTTATCTTTGTTTTTCAGTTCGCCGTTGTTTTCATTGAGAGTGAATTAAATACTTAAAAAGAGAGATAATTCCACGTTTTACGAACAGGAGGTGAAGGTCACTTGGCTGAACAAAAAACTAGTAGGTGGCTGCGCATAGGCGAGATCATCGCCGGTATAGTAGTCCTTGTGTTGGGTGGCTACGCAATCGCGTATCCGGGAGTAACTGCTGTGACTCTGATCGCATTCCTTGCAGTCGGGCTTCTTATCATCGCTGGCATTGAATTTGTCCGGGTGTTCTCAGAGGGCATTTCCGGATGGCAACGACTTGCAAACGCAGGTTTTGCAATTATCGCATTTTTATTTGCGCTAGCAGTCCTCGTCGCGCCGTTATTTTGGGGAGGATTGACCCTCGGCTGGCTGGTAGCTTTGACGCTGATCTTCGTGGGGTTAGCGGTCGCCGCGCGTGGCACTCCGGGGATGCTCATCGTCGGCATAGTTGCGGTCATATTAGGCCTTGTAGCGCTGGTATGGCCTGCGATCGGCGTAGCCACGATAGTGTTGCTGGTCGCGATAGGGCTGATCATATTCGGGTTAGAGTTGATAGTATCGGGTCTCTTAGGAAGATGGGTTTAACCTATCCCCCCCTCTTTTTTTTACAGGACTCGTCCACACAGAATAGATGAGTACAAGATTTCACCGGGCACGGATAGACTGTGTTGTTTAATATCTGGCACCTCGCGATTCTGAGGAATCTCGTGCGGCCAACCATAAACTCTTATTCTCATTTCAGAATGTGGAGCCCGGCCCTCGTCGGTCGATCCGAAGTCGTCAGGAGCCACTTTCCGTGGACCCGTTTTTACGTGTACCACGCCGGCTCATCCGCTCCTTGAAAGCCGCTCCAATGATAAGTGCTGTCGCCGCGGCGAGGGCGATATATCCAAGCTCTTGTGTGGTAGACGTCACAAAGGTAATAGTAAGTAAGATGGC
>DASVJT010000188.1:0-1647 GCA_036385775.1 archaeon | reverse complement strand
CAAATCTTCGAGCGTACCGGAGTCAATAAGTTCATCAAGCGCCTGTGATCGCGCTTTCATCGTTTCTGTCTTTTCCTCAGCACGTTGAACTGACATCCCGACGTCAGCCATTTCCTCGGAGATCCCAGTAACAGACTCGGTAATTTTGACCTGCGCTTCTGCAGCTGAATACTGCGCCTTTATGGTCTCCTTCTTCGTTCGGAACGCCTCGACTTTAGCAGAAAGCTTCCTTTCGGTGTTCACGAGCTTCGTCTGTTCATTTTCGAGATCAGCAATCTGTGCCGTGAGTGATTCGATCTGCACCATTGAGTCTTTTTTCCGCTCGAGCGCGATACGGGCGAGATCGTCCCGTCCCAGGCTAACTGCCTCGCGTGCCTGATTGTTCAGGCTTTCGACGTTTGACTCAAGTTTTGCCTTCTGAAGTTCAAGCCTCTTTTTCGCCGTAACGACGTCGGCAATGCCGCGCTTTACATTGGTTAACAGCTCGAGCTGCTTTTCATAAGAGTAATCGAGTGTTTCACGTGGGTCCTCGTGCCGATCAAGCAACGAACTGATCTTTGCCTTAATCATCGTCATGAGACGATCCAATATTCCCATTTTCTCCTCCTCCGTTTAGATATAGTGGTATATCTTACACAGGCTTATTCGTCAATTGTGTTTCTTGACTAAATAGGTTCGTTGTTACATAAGCACGTTGAAATCGAAACGGCTAAGCCCGATCCATTCATCTGTTCTCCTATGGAGCCCTCGTACATAGCAAAAGAAGCAGCAGGTAGGTCAATCGCCGAATTGGTCGAAGACGGAATGGTCGTAGGGCTCGGAACCGGGACCACAGCGGCGCGTGCAATCGCCCATTTGGGGCGGCGTATCGTTGACGAGGGGCTTTCCATAGTGGGCGTTCCAACGTCCCATCAGTCGATGCTGCTTGCGGTAAAGCATCGCGTCCCGCTTACCACATTGTACGAGCACAACGTTGTTGATATGGCCCTCGACGGCGCTGATCAGGTCGATGCACGCCTTAACCTTATCAAAGGCGGCGGCGGCGCTCATACGCGCGAAAAAATCGTTGCACGCTCAGCGAGGCGATTTTGTGTTGCAGTCGATGCTTCAAAACTCGCGCCGCGTTTGAATCTGCCCATTCCACTCGAAGTGTTGCCCGTAGCATGTCCGCTCGTTCAGAACGAGGTCAATCGAATGGGGGCCACTGTAAAACTTCGGCGATCTGAGAGAAACAGCGTCTCTGTTACCGATCAAGGAAATCTCATACTTGATGCGGATTTCGGATTTGTTAAGAATCCAGAAAAGTTAGCGAAAGAGCTGTCCACTATAACTGGGCTAGTGGAACACGGAATTTTCGTTGAGGTCAGCGAGGTACACGTGGCACGACTTGCTGGAAAAGCTGCCTCCGTTGAGGTCTTGACGAGGTAATTCAAACTCTGAGTGAGCTATTTGTCCACTCCAATGGCTCGTGAAAGGCTTCTTAGCATAGCAATAGTCTCTTCGTCTTGCTGTGCGTCGCGTTTTCGCGAGTCGTCAAGAGAGTCGATGATATCGCAGAGTTGCGTGGAGAGCCGGTAACACTTAAGCGGGCGGCCTTTGCCCTCTTTTTTTTGTTCCCACTCTTCAATCCATCCGCGTTCCCTCATT
>DASVJT010000187.1:0-4549 GCA_036385775.1 archaeon | reverse complement strand
GCAAGTTCCTTAAGAGTACGCTCTGCCTGTTGTTGTTTGATAGATAGATCTCTAAACGTGAACCGCTTCATCACCTTAGCGTCCTGAAGCACGCGCTCTTCTATGAGCTCATCTGCCGGGCGTGGCGATAAGAAGGAATTGTCATTGGCAGTCTCGATGACCGCCCAACCACGCCGCTTGAGCCACGCGATAGCGATTTGCACAGCTGGGAATATACTTTGGAGATCGCAGATGGGAGTGGGGCCATTAATAAGCAAGTAGTCGTGAACCTGTCGCTCTGGAAGGCCGTTCTCTGCATACGTTGATCCCTCCTCAGTCAGTTCATATGACGTGTGCGTATCTTCTTCCACGTGCACAAGCCCTTTGGTTCGAAGAAGATACGCAGATTGAAGGACCGCTTCAGTTCTAAGAGCAGTGTCTTTAGCAAGGGCCTCTACTGAGCCTCTTTTTATACGCTTAAGCGACCGCAAAAGAATCCGGTCATTCTTAGATAGCTGCACCATACGAATCGATAACGTTAAGGACGGTAAAATACCGCCTATTCCTACTCACTACACATAGTTATTATTTATTGTTACCTATATACAGGGTCGTGCAAGCCGGAACGACCTCTTTTTTACGCACGCAGCCCTCGTTCACTAAGTCTTTATCCTGTCGAGTTCTCGAACCGTCTTGAGAGCCCTTAGAAAACGTGCTGAAAACGGCTGGGGGGTGGTGTAGTGGAAGAAAAGTACGGAAGATCGCTTTTCTTTTTTAGGAGGGACTTGCGCGCGTGGCGACAACACTGGACTCATCGAGGCATCCTCAACCTCCAAAACAGTGATACCGGCCTTTATCTTTGATCCGAGACTGGCATCGCAAAATCCCTACTTCAGTCACAATGCATTCCAGTTTATGGTCGAGTCGCTCTGTGACCTTTCACGCCAAGCGGCAGCAGAACGAGGCTTCTTATGCGTATTTCGTGGACGCCCAGAGGAAGTCGTGGAACGTGTCATCGCTGAGGAGGGTATCGAGGCAGTTTTCGTAAACAGGGACTACACGCCTTTTAGTAGGCCGAGAGACACTGCTATAGCTAAGGCGTGTGATGAGCCCATACTGCCTTTCACTGCTGTAGTGATGTACTCCTGCACGAACCAGGCGACGTCTTAAAAAACGACGGCAAGCCATACACAATTTTTTCTCATTTCTTAAGAAAAGCGCGTTCGATTCCGATTAGGCCAGTCAATACTGCGAGAGTTAATAATCTGTCAAATCTTAGCATTGCCTCGGAAAGTCGTCAGCGCTTTCACTTTGAGCTGCCTGATAAAAACTCGCTACGATCAGTTCGTGGCGGGCGCCCACAATCGCTCAAAACGCTCACCAAATTACACAAGTACGTGAGTACAAGACTGACCGTGAATACCCCGCCAAAAGCGGGACGACACGTCTTTCGGCGCACAACAAGTTCGGCACGTATTCGATACGAGAAGTCTACCACTCTGCTGCAGACAAACTTGATGCCGAGCATCAGCTCATTGTTGAATTGTTCTGGCGCGATTTCTACAGTCACTCCGCGTTTTTCTTCCCCGTATCTTCCGTGGCTCATTCTATCCTAAGTATGACGCTTTAGAGTGGGATGCTACCACGCAGAAATTTGACGCATGGTGCACTGGACAAACGGGGTTTCCCATAGTCGACGCGGGCATATGAGAGCTAAACGCTACCGGATTTATACACAACCGCGTCAGGATGCTCGTTGCATCGTTCCTAATTAAAGATCTGCACGTCGATTGGCGTCGGGGAGAGCGCTATTTCGCGCAAAATCTTGTCGATTATGATCGCGCTGTTAACAATGGAAACTGGCGGTGGTGTGCCTCGACCGGATGCCATGCACAACCGCTTTTCGAATTTTCAATCCATGGCTGCAACAGCGACGTTATGATCCCGACTGTCGGTACATAAAAACGTGGATCCCAGAGTTAAGAGAGATCGCTCCAGCGCTTCTCCATTCTCCCGAAAAACTCAATGCAGTGACAATTCCATGTTATCCAGCACCAATTGTCAATCATGCAATTGAGAGCGTGCGTGCGAAAAAAGCGTATCGTGTGGCTACAAAAGGTACACAAGGAGTTCGGACGTGATTAGAACATCGCCTTGACCGTCACACTCTATTCTGCAACTAGATTCGATATAAACGGCGTTAAACTTAAAAAAAATACTCCTACAAGCTTTCGACGTCGGACTCGCGTTCAAATCTCGAGGCTACAGCTAATTAAGCAAGAAACGCGTGAGAGGGGTGTGCCCGCCGACTTGTGTTCATTCGATCATTAGCAGCAGCTCTATGTTAACGCAGACTCGACGTAAATATTGGGCCTAGTTCAATTTAGCCTCTGCTTGCCGCTTACGGAGTACTCTTTTGAAAACAGGTTTGCTGATGTATGAAGGGCGGTTATTCATTCTTTAGAGCGACTATTTCCCCTACCCTATCAAGTTTCCATACGAGGCTCCTATTCTCGTTAACGATCGATTCCAAAGGCTCGGTCGGCGAATGGCCCAGCGCAGCGAATACGTTGCTTGAGAGTCCTCGCGTCTTTATCAAGGTCACGAACTGCTGTCGAACACGTCGACCTTCGGCAATGTCTGTGACTTCATCCAATCGCCCCAACAAGGTCACAAATGTGTACGACGACAAGTCCGGACTTATCCGTTCTATCTCAACAGCAACATTTGGATTCTCATTGAAGTATTGGATCTTTTTTCCATATTTTGTCGACAAAAAAAAGAGATTGTACCCGTCGAATACGTACAAAAAAGGTGCAACGTAAGGATGCGAATCGCCCTTGAAGGCGATCCTACTCACGTAGTTCTCCTTTATTAGCCTGTCATACTCTTCTTTTTCCATACGAGGGATCTTCAAAATGTCCATTTCTGTCACCAGTCTTATCAGATTGTAGCTATCTTAGCGTTCCGGCAAAGACCTGCCAAGCCAGTGCTGTTTTTGCGACGATGCTGAGGACGATGTACCCGTACTCTCCATAAAGGTAGTCCTTCCACTTGCTCACCTTCCTGTACTGCAGGAACATGTTGAGGGGGAATAGTAGGAAGAAGAACGTCAAGGACCCGAGGATGTAGTAGATGAATGTGGGAACGGTCGACCCTTGCGCCGCTCCTATGAAGTACATGAATATCACTATCCACGGAATCAGGCCGGCAAAAGATCCGAATATGAACGCAGTCCAGTTCGTTTTTTCGGTTTTCTGGTTGTGCAGCTCCATCATCAGCCCGAAAAGGTTCATCGTCGCGTTGATGGCGAATAGCGGGATGAGGGCAGCTATGTCATAGACGCCGCTGAGCATGGCGATCGCCACGATCATGACCGATGAGCTTAGTGCATAGTCGTACCAGCGCGCGTAGTTGATGTGCTTCTTAAGGTTTCTAACGTACCACCGGTTTGCGAGTGGCGATGCCATTAACAGATGGTCAAATGTCGAAATCAGCAGAAACAATGCAACGAGTAAACCCACCCGAAGCTGGTAGATCGTATTCTCGACGGGCAAAAGAAGCTGTGTGGTTGCGTTAAATTGCACATAGTACGTATTTATTGGCAGCTTAAATGAATTGCTTAAAAATATTATAGCAATGGCTTGAATAAGAAGGAACAAGCCGGCAATGACGTTAAACGTTCTCAAACGTTTAAATTTGCGTTCCTCTTGGTTTTCCATGTTTGCCTCCCAGTTTTGAAAATTCAATTAGTGTAATCGCTTATAATACTATTTAGTTGGATCCAGACGTCAGATCTGAGATAAACCGCGCGCTGGCTTTATACTAGCAAGCTGAGCTAGCGCTTTACTCGCTCTTTTTTTAGTCGCTGCAGTCTCGAATTATAAAGTCTTCTATCTGGTCTCGAGCTCGCTCGCGTGCAATCTGATGGCTTTTTAGGAATTGCACGACCTTAGCAGCCAGCTCCTTTTTACACTCCCCACAAGCACGTGCCCCCCGCAAACACTCCTGACGCAGCTCAAGAGCCCTTCGATCGTCCTTTTCAAACAGGTAAAACGAGTACTGATATACTGCACAAATCTCAGGCACGCCGCCAAGTTCTTGCTGTTCTTTCACTGTGGTTCTTCCGCCGGTAAATGCATTAGCTATCTTTTTCTTCGCTTCTTCGGGAGTGTCTGTCGTAAAAATGCTCGTTTCCGGAAGCGAAGCGGACATTTTGTCAAGACCTAAAAGGCTTGGGAAGAAGCGGCTATGCACGAGCGCTGGCTTATAGTACCCCATCTTAGGTGCAACATCGCGAGTAATGCGAAAATGTGGGTCCTGGTCGATAGCGCATGGAATCAGTACAGGAACGTTATGCCCCGCCAGAATCGTCGGCAAAAATGCAGGCGCCGATTGCATGCTCGTAAAAAAAACCATTCCAATGTTTGTGCTTGTTTCGAATCCAAAAACCGCTCGAGCTGCCGAGAAAGTCACGCGCTTCGCTACTTCCAGTGCGATTGGATATAGAGTTCTTACATACTCAGTGTCGAGAAATATTCGCGTCTTTTTCGGATCAAAGCCGAGCGCG
>DASVJT010000186.1:0-2519 GCA_036385775.1 archaeon | reverse complement strand
ATCGACAACGTTAACTGCGCTAAGAATAGCCTCACTGCCAACGTGCTTTGAGTCAACCTCATCTAAGAATCCTTTAGGTGGGGTGTGCGATAGCAAAACAGTCGTTTCACCGACTTCGGTCAAGAGCTTATCGACGTAACTCTGGATTTCTGCTTCATTAAGTTCAAAAGGAGTGTTAAAAGGCGTGGGGTTGGATCCGCCGATACCGAGGAATTTAATGTCATCATAGTCAAAACTCTTGAGATGTAAGTTAACTGCAGTGGACTCTTCTATCGTTTCAACAAAAGTCGGAAGGTCACAGTTGCCCGGTATGATAAGAGTAGGCACATCATCTCCGAGCAGCGAAAGCAGCTCCTGAACCAGGATATTCGGTCCAAAATCCGTAATATCTCCTATTACACAAACGGCATCGACATCTCCGGCCTTATATAACAATTGGGTGACATGAGAATAGACGCCATGAGCATCCGAAAGAACTAAAAACTTCATAGAGATCTCACAACTCAAGAATACGTTTATGGCCCTCTGTTTTAAATCGTTTGTCTTTTTATGGCAGTTAGTAGGGCTCCCACCGCCCCGTAAGTTTACCGCCGCGTGCGAGTCTGCCAAGTCTTTTCTGTACCTCTTTACCCACCGACGCTGGCGTCTCGTTTTCATAGGGGGTTCCAGGTAGTGGAATAAAGTAGTGGGCACGCACCTTTCCGCCACCAGAAACGATGTAGTCAATGAGATCGAGACTATCCGCCTGATCAGCAGCTTCTTCGGTCGGGAGCCCAAAGATGAAGTCCACTACTGGACTGAAACCGTGATTGAGGCATATATCGACTGCAGCTTCGACGTCTCCACGTGAATGCCCTCGGTTCGTCTCTTCCAACACAGCATCGCTTCCCGACTGTGCTCCGATGTGGATTGAAGTGTTTACGCAGTTTTCCTTGACGGCATCAAGCATTTCGTCCGTAATAAATTCTGGCCGGACCTCGGACGGAAAGGTTCCGAAATAAACGTGACCGCATAGTGAAGCTAGGAGCTCAGACACTTTCTTAGGTGCCATATGGTGGCCGTCGGATCCGTACGCGAACGCGTTTGGTGAAATAAATCTTACGTCTGACAGGTAATTGCTGTAAAAAGCGATGGACGTTACGCTCCGATGGCGCATTTTCGTGCCGAAGAGGCGCGGTGTTTGACAGTATTTGCAGTTATGTGGGCAACCTCGGCTGATCTCGATAGGGGCCCGTAGGTTCTGATTGAAGGGCGGATAATCGTCGAGCAGTACGTGAGGTCTTGGAAGGGTTTTGTAGATTGTGCCAGACCGTTTGTATGCAATGCCTCGCACAGTTTCTAGGTCGCTATCGTCCTTGAGCGCACAGATTAGCTCAGGGAGCGTTTCTTCACCTTCTCCGAGGACGACGACGTCGAATCGTTCTAGTGCTTCGCTTGCCTTGGCTGATGGATGGGGGCCTCCCGCTATGAATACAGACTGCGTTCGTGCGTTTTCCACCTCATAGTAGACTTCACGTGCTTGTGGCGTCGCCATGCTATAGATCATGACTCCATCGCGAGGACGCGAAGAAAAAGTTACTTCGATACCTCGTGAGGTGAGGATGGCTTGGATTGCTGCCAAGCTGAATGTGTTCTTTTTGTCAAAGCGTATTGTTACGCTTGAATCGGGATTGGGGTGAAACAAGCTATGCATAGGCCAAAAGCTAAGATTCCTAAGACTATGCGCAGATTATCGAGCTTTTTGGTATCATTGATCGGCCGCGGATGTCCCCCAGTTGCGAATAGCAAAGTAAAGAATCCCCAAAACAGAAGCATATCTCCGTTTAAACCGTTGAGCGAGTAGAAAACTCCCGTAGCCATAAGCACGAGTGGAACTGCTGCTGATATATACATTGTTTTTTCGCCAGAGATAGCTCGTGCAATATGCCCTCCATCTAGTTGTCCTACCGGCAGTAGATTTAGGCTGGTTATGAGCATGCCTACCCAACCTGCGAAGGCCACCGGATGCGTGCCGGTCGACGTTACTGGGACAACTTTTTCAATTAACGCAAAGAGGAGCGGGGTCCCTAACGCGATAGTCTGCGCCTGTGAGGCGCTTGTGGTGACCGGCGGGAGTAGAAATCCAACTATTGTAACAACGATAGCAGCTGCCAGTCCCACAAGTGGCCCGGCGATTCCTACGTCAAAAAGAGACTTTCGATCTGGAATAGCGCCCTTAAGTCTGATAAGTGCGCCCAAAGTTCCGACAGGTGATATTAGTGGCAGCGGTATAAAGAACGGTAAGCTTGCCTTCATTCCGCGGCGCTTTGCGACATAATAGTGGGCTAACTCGTGAGAGCCAAGAACGAACATGACGGCTGCTGCAAAGGGCAAGCCTTTATAGATAAGTAACGGGTCTGTAATCGGGTCGACGCCGTAAAAAAGAACTGCACCGGTAAGCGTAATGGCAAAAGCGGTAGCGATTGCCAGAATAACGTTGACATGCTTCTTATCATCGGTGTTGCTGACAGGAATCGCTA
>DASVJT010000185.1:0-18101 GCA_036385775.1 archaeon | reverse complement strand
ATTGTTCGAGCCTCTAAACGAACTAGAAACAGCTCTAAGCGGCTTCCCACGTCCACCACTGGTTACCGCCATAGTTCCAAAACATAGCCACTACGATGCCAATTATTTGCGACGTGAGATAGTAAAGACCAAAAAAGCTGGTTAGAAGCCATAAGATCACGAGGTTGAGCACAATCCCAATAAATCTCACGGCGTGATCCCTGTATAAAGCGGTGAGCAAGTATCCAAATCCTTGGGTTTGTCGATCCTTAAACGTCCATGATCTGTTCAAAAAGAAGTTTAAAAGGAGACCTGCCTCAATGCCAATGAGCCCTGATATCAGGTAATAAACACCGAGCTCTGTCAAAAAGTAGAGTACTGCTAGATTGAAAATACCGCCTATAGCCCCTACTGAACCGAACTTCAAAAAACGGTGAAGTTCGCCTGACCTTAAAAAGAGGCTCGACATGTGATAGATATAACTCATAGCAGCGTTAATCCCCAGTTTGCTTGCTCCGGTTCTTCTCTCATCAAATTTGTATGGGATCTCTGAAACCGTCTTATAGTCTCCTTGAACCAGGATTTCTAAGAGTATCTTGTATCCCACTGGATTGAGGTTCGCTTGCGCAATAACGTCCTTATGAAAGGCGAAAAAGCCGGACTCAATATCCTTTATACTGCGAAGCTGCCTGAACAAAGTTCTGGCGATCAAATCAGCACCTTTTGACATAGTCCGTCTAAACAAACCGAATTGTCCCAAAGTCTCCTTTTCGACAAACCGACTGCAAATCGCTATGTCCGCTCCGTCACTAACGATAGAGATCAAGTTCGGTATCATCTCAGGAGGATGTTGCAGATCACCGTCCATGACGACAACAATATCGTAGTATGAATTTTTGATGCCCTCCAAAACGGCTGTTGCAAGTCCCCTTCTCCCTTTTCTCCGTAGAATTCGAACTGGATAGTTTTCTGAAAAATGAGCAGCAACCTTCCAAGTTTCGTCGGGACTATCATCATCAACAACAAGAACTTCATAAGGGTAGTCCAGGGACCCCACAGAACGATGAATTCGCTCCAGAAGCTCACTTAGATTGTCTCGCTCATTGAATGTAGGGATAATTATAGACACAGCGGTATTGTCGTGCATTGATACTGAGCTACTGTAATATAGGCAACGTAACTTCTTTTAGCATTACGGCAGGCGCTCCATAAAGAGTCTGCTGTTTCAGGAAGTGTGACAGCAACTTAATACCGGATTTTGCCTTAGAGATTTGCACGTTTGGCCTTTGACGGGAGCCCCTCTTAATACACTCCGCACACCGGACGTCGTTCAGGTTGAATTAACCTCTAAAGTGCAGCGTTTGATATCTGCGTAAGAAGCACCGATGCGAGCGATACTCGATACACGTGAAAAGATTTTGATTTATGAAAGAAGATTGTTTATTAGGATGAACACACAATACGCGTTACGATTATCCAACACCTCACATGCTTAGAACACTCTCGCTTACGTGCCACACCATATCAAAAAAGGTTCAAGCGCTTGTAGCGCGCACCATCCAGTACTACACCAAAGACAGACTGCTTAACACCCTAGTGGTTTATGCGGCGATAAAAATCATAGTTCTCTTGGGAGCGATAGCGATAAGCCTACGATATCAGCCTACGGCGTTGCTTCAAGATCCGATGTTCCTTTCCAGATGGGATGGGGGGTGGTATCAGGGCATTGCTTATAATGGGTACGCTTATAATTATCCGAATTCAGCGGCGTTTCCGCCGATGTATCCCTTTTTGATCAAGATCTTCAGCTTAAACCAACCGGCAGCTATGCGCTCGGTAGAGGTGCTTATTTCAAACGCATTTTCATTCCTAGGCCTCTTTTTTCTCTATAAGCTCGTGCCACTTGTCGTCGACGAGAAGTACAGACTTAGAGTTTGCTTTGCTTATATGGTATTCCCTGTGCTCCTTGTCTGCAATCTCGTTTCATATTCTGAGCCCATCTTTCTCGCCTTTACGATCGGTGCGTATTACTTCTGGAAGCGGGCTAGGTTTAGACTCGCCACGCTTTTCGCAATATTCTCCATTTTTACACGTCAAATCGGCGCGTTTATTCTAATTATTTTCCTTTTCGATATGCTGTATGGTTTCTTTTCGCAACGGCAGAGGTCGCAAGTCATCAGGCAACTTGTAGTCATCATAATTACCTGCGCAGGTTTAGGAACGCTCTACCTCTTCTACTTCTACCGTTTCGGCACCCCGTTCATAGTATCAAGCGTTGAGGCTGCAAACTGGAAAGGGACACTCTCCGTAGCAAACCTGTTTTATAATGTCCGCGTTTATGGTTTCCAAGGACCGAGCGGGGAGCCGTTCAACTACGCTATTGTGCCTATTTTCTTGATAGATGCCCTTTTAATAATAGCTACAATCGTGACGCTTCTCAAGAGGGACCTAGCACTTTCCGCATATTCATTCGTCTCGATGGCCACTTACTTGTCTCTAAACACTTGGCCCAATTCGTTTGTACGCCTCGTGGCGGGGATTTTTCCGTTATACATTTTCCTTGGGTTGATGCTTTCGGACAATTGGCAAAAGAATATCATAATCGGTGTAATTGCCGTGGTCATAGCCACCCAAAACATGTTTGTTTGGATCAGCGGCGCTTGGCTATATTGAGTAGTTTTAGTCTGATTCAGTCCCACCTGAGGTAAAGATAATCTCTTGGGGGTCGCTCCAATCACTCGACTACGTGCTCTCGCGCTCGTTCGATAGCCATGCGTGCGTCAAGGCCATAAGAGTGGAGTCTTGAGGGGCTCCCAAAATGCTCTGAGAAGTAGGGTCGCATCGCTTCGAGGATCTCGGGGCGCATCGGAGTTGTGGCGGCGTGGCCTAGACAAATCATGATGTCGCGCGTTGATATGGGGCGTCGTATATAACCTCTCACTTAGAGACAGAATAAGTCGGCCCGCGCATTTACATTTAACGGCTTATCCGTCTAAGAAAATAGACTCTAGCTATACTGCAACCACTTTATAGTAATACGAGTAACCGTTCGTATAGATTTTATCGTAGCTGTTCGTATAGTTATTTGCACCAGTGGCCTGTGCTCCGTTGTCAATAGCGGCGATGCGCCTCTGCCACTGCATTGTATTCTGGCTGGTCAGCTTAAACTTTCCGTCGAAAAGATGCTCATAATAGAACTTTTCCGGAGTGGCGGTGAGGAACAAGTAGTTGATGCCTGTGTGGCCCGAGCTGTTCCATGTCTGTAGGAAATTGGGATAGACGTAGTCGAGCACCGTAAAGTTACCAACTTCAGTCAGCGGTGTGTAGGTCACAAGCGCACCCGTATAATACCAATACACCATCTCGTTTTTATAATCGGTCATCGTGGCGTTATCAGGGTCCTTTCCTGCAGTCCACTGCGCGGTAGCAATGACACGACTATCGGGTGGTGCAGTAATCGCAAAGCTCGCGTCGTAGTTCACAACAAGAACGGCAGTATTGATCGAAGCTAATATGAGCAGCGTTGCGATCAACGAAGGCGCAAGCCAACGTTTAGAGATGTGAAATTCGCGTCCAACGAGGACGAGGCCGATAGTTGCTACGAGGCCGTAGATGAATGCAACCCATGTCATAAACCTGCTGCCTAAGTCCACAGACGCAAGTCCTTCGATCGAATGAAGCGCAGTGCTACTCGTGAGGACGCCACTTATGGACGATTGTATAATGAACCCAAATGCGGTTGCCAATGAGAGCAAAATAAGAGTTACGAGCAGGTAGCGCGTGTAATGAACGTCTAGCTGGCCAGATTTGTGATCCTCGCTTGTTAGAGTACACGCGCCTGCGTAGAGCACAAGTGGAGCCAGGGGCAAAAAGAAGGGCACGTAACCTGACTGCAATCGCGTAGCGATGGAATATATGACCGCCACCGCGCCCAACATAAGCGTTAAGGCCGCAACTTGTTCGTTCTTGGCATTTGAGAATGTCCGGAGTACTTGCCGCAGACGCGCTATTAACTGAGTGGTACCTGGAGTTGTTATCGAACGCCGAAAGACGGTTAAGCACAGAACAGCAGCCGCATAGAGTACCGCCAAAGCTAGCATAGTGTAAAAAAAGATGGCGACATAGGGGCCGTTGTAGCCATTGACTACGTGGTAATAGATCCACCAGGGCACGAAAATGGCTGCGATATAAGCTGGGGCAGCGTATTTCAGTTTTGAAACAAAGAAAGGCATCACGAGCAACGCGATCATCAGAAAGCTGATGTGGTGGGTGAAAATAGTTGCTAGTAGTAAAATCGTGAGCATTGAAAACGTAAGCCGATTCGAGGCTCGTTTGTTATAATAGAGGTAGAGGAAAAGTAAGGCTCCGCAAAAGAGGATAAATCCCACATTCTCTTCGATCATCCTCGACTGTTGTCGCGTGATGCCTAAGAATGAACCCACCAAAAGGATCATAACAGGGATTACCAAGGTCGAATCCTTGCCGGATCGTGAGGTGATAATGTACGCAACAATTACCATGACGAGGGGCGTCGCTATTTGTAGGAAGTAGAGCGCAAGCGTGATGAGATCGACGCCGGTAAACACGGATAGTGCCGCAAGCACTGCTTGGAGGCCCACTGAATAAGCTCCATAGTACGTGGACTGCGTTTCAGACGGGGAGTAGTGCCCGGTCATGACGTATTTGTTCGTATCACCGAGGACCTTCCATGGATCAGGATCTTGTGAATCGCCCCACTGAACGAGGGAATAGCCCACTCTGAATGTGATCAGAACGACGGCGACGACAAACAGCGCAGCGAAGTACTTCCGGTTCATTTTTTTTCTCCCCTTACTTGGCCCCGTGTTTTTAAGAGGCACCTTAGCATCGGCACGACGTCTCTCGCGATGTGAACCTTGCTGTTTGACTGGTTACTCCAAGTGATGGGCACCTCGATAATGACGAATCCTTTTTTGTGCGCCTTTGCTATGAGCTCCGAATCAAACGCAAATCCATCGCATGTAATAGCAAGTGAGTCCCACATTTCTCGGCGAAACACCTTGCAGCCACACTGAAAATCTCTTATGTGGGTGTCCAACAGCGTACGTGCGAGGAGACTGTAGATCGAACCTGAGACTCGTCGAGACAGCGGTTGCGGGTGGACAATGACAGAGTCGCGGAGGCCTCGGGATCCCACTGCAAGGTCCGCACCGTCGTTTATTGCAGCTGCGACGCGCATAAGGTCTTTCGGATGAATCGATCCGTCACCGTCTATGAACCCAAGAATGTCCCCGTTCGCTAGTGCGAGCCCCCTCTTGACTGCTGCCCCCTTGCCGGTTAATGTGTCGCAGCTTGAGAGCACTATGTTGTTGCTGCGCGCTGCAAATTCCTGCACGATATTTTGGGTCCCGTCTGTCGACGCGTCTTCCACGACGATAAGTTCTAAGCCGCTAAAAGCGCTAAAAGCGTCGAGGAGCCCATTTATATGATCTGCTTCATTATGTGCTGGAATAACGATGGAAAGCATTCTTTGTTTCTACAGTTTATTTGGACATAAAGATTACTTTAAGCTGTCTTTCTTCATTGACGCAAAAACAAGTCGCTTCGTTTATGGTACGACCAAAAGGCGCCTTTTTTGGAGCCCAACAAGAATAAATAATAGCTATCGCAATACGCTCACTGTTCACTCGCTGTGCAGCGACTTTTTTGGGGGCGCATGTGCCAAAAAGCTTAGAAGAGATTAACGAACGCATTCGGGACGGAAGCGTCCACGTCGTAACAGCTGACGAAATGACTCACGTCGTCGGTGAGCTGGGGCCAGAAAGCGCAGCGCAAGAGGTCGACGTCGTGACTACTGGCACGTTTGGTGCGATGTGCTCGTCTGGCGTGTGGATGAACTTCGGTCACGCAGATCCGCCAATTAAGTTGAGCAAAGTGTGGCTCAACGACGTGGAAGCATATGCTGGCGTCGCTGCGGTTGATGCGTTCATCGGAGCCACTCAGCTTTCAGAGACGCGTGGTATTGAGTACGGGGGGGCACACGTCATCGAGGATCTCGTCGCCCGTAGGGAGGTCCATTTAAAGGCCGTTGGTTATGCTACCGACTGCTATCCGCGCCGTAGCGTAGAGACTGCTTTCACCATTGGGGACCTCAACGAGGCGACCATGCTGAATCCACGCAACGCATATCAACGATATAACGTCGCGACCAACTCTGCCGATAGGGTGTTCTATACCTACATGGGGACGTTGCTGCCGCGGTTCGGAAATGCAACTTATTCTGGTTCCGGCACACTCTCGCCCATCTATAACGACCCCGATTATGAGACCATCGGCGTGGGCACGAAGATCTTCCTCTGCGGCGCTGAAGGATATGTGGTAGGTCACGGGACGCAGCACGATCCCGAGAACAACTTCGGCACGCTCATGGTGTCCGGCGACCTGAAGGCGATGAGCACCGACTACCTCAGGGCTGCAATTCTGCACAAATACGGCACTTCGCTGTACGTGGGCATTGGCGTGCCTATTCCAGTCCTGAACGCAGGGATTGCGCGAAAAACGGCCATCGGCGATGCCGATATCCGTACGACGGTCCTCGATTACGGCGTTGGTCGTCGCACACGGCCTGAACTGATGACAGTCAATTACGAGGAGTTAAAATCAGGAATAATTGATCTTAATGGGAAGGAAGTCCGTACTTCATCCATGTCGAGCTTCTTTAAGGCAAAGGAAATCGCCATAGAACTTGCCGAGTGGATACGAAAGGGCACATTTGAGCTCGCATTGCCAACGATGCGGTTGCCAACCCAAGCTGTCATCAAGCCTATGAAGCAGCTTTCCAAGGCGCCGCTTGTACGAGAAGTGATGCTCCCGAGTATCACCGTGCGTGAAGAGATCAGTGTACAAGAAGCCGCAAAGATCATTGTTGGAAAACAAGTGAATCACTTGCCGGTGGTATCTGCTGACAACAAGCTCATCGGAATCGTCACGGCGTACGATATCTCAAAGGCGGTGGCGTTAAACAAGGGCGATAGCTTAAAAGGGATAATGACGAAGCGCGTCATTACAGCGAAGCCTGACGAGCCTATTGACCTTGCTGCTCGGCGTCTTGAGCGACACAACATCTCGGCACTTCCCGTTATTGACCAGGCTAACATGGTAGTAGGCATCATTACGAGTGAGGATCTGAGCAAGCTCCTCGCATGTAGGTAAAACAGTCAAGAGGTCTCTATGAAGATCGTGTTGAAGTTTCCACAAAAGGTTATGCAGGACCCACTATTAGCAGACGTCGTCTTGGAAACGGGCGTGCGCATCAACATCGATCGGGCGTTAGTAGACGCTTCTATTGGAGAAATAGTGATCGATGTGCCCGACGAACGAGTCGAAGAGGTAGCTGAGGCATTCAGGCGGCGTGGCACCGAGGTGCGGGAAATGGATACGCCAGTCGTGCTCGACGAAGCTAAGTGTGTGCAGTGCGGTGCTTGTGTGTCGGTATGCCCTGTGGAAGTCTTTACGTACAACAAGGATAGGTCGATCTCCATCGACCTCAGCCGATGTGTGCTCTGCAAGACCTGCATGACAATGTGCCCTCAGGGTGCCATCAAGACCGCTGAGGAATGAAGGAGAAGTTTCAGCTAAAGCAGACCGTCGTTACGATCATTGCTGATGCGCCCGAGCACATCGCGCGTGCGAAACAGGCGATTAGTGTCCACCGACGTAGTCTGGAACTTTTTATTGAGTTAAATCCCTTCTTCCGTTTCGCGCTAGAACCCATTGAAGAATATATCGGAGACCCTCCAGATATCGTTCGCAGGATGCTGGGCGCTTCGTCAGCGGCGAAGGTCGGGCCGATGGCTGCGGTTGCTGGCGTTATCGCAGATCTCGCCGTTGAGGCAATGGTAGACGCAGGCGCGTCATATGCAATCGTCGACAACGGGGGCGACATCGCGCTCACGAGTGACCGCGACGTGGTCGTCGGTATATATGGGGGCGTTTCTCCCTTCAAAGACGTGGGGTTCAAGATTGAACCAACCCAATTTTTAGGCGTCTGTACGTCCTCTGCTACGGTCGGTCCTTCTATCAACTTCGGAACAGCAGATGTCGCGTGTGTTATCGCTGAGACGGCGTGTTTGGCTGATGCTGCTGCTTCGGCGCTTGGGAACTTAAGCAATGACCCTGAAGCAGCTTTTGGCGCCATAAAGGCCATAAGCGGTGTCGAAGGTGCCCTGTTGATCGTCGGGGACAAGCTTGCTACATGGGGTAAACTTCCGACGATTGTCCGTGCTTCTGTCGATGCTGCATGCGTAACGCACGCTTGAAGCTCGCGCATACATTGTTATGCGTTCGTTGAGTACAGGGCTCCCCCTTGATCCTCGTAGCCCATTGACAGAATTACTGCTATAATAAAGGCGGCTCCGCTAGAGTTGGTCGCGGTACCAGGTGATAGTGTTTGTCAAACCGTCAATAAGACTAACGCGCGGCTCCCATCCTAGAGCTTTGATACGCGAGATATCTGCACACATCCTTTCAATTTCGACAGCAGCTGACCTGCGCTGCGTACGCTGAGACGAAATGGTCAGAGGTTTATGGAGGATCTCTGCAACTCGCGCTACAAGCGCTTCGATACTGATCTCAACTCCCGATGCCACGTTATAAATTCCCTCGCCGGTTTCAGCAAGCCGTAAAAAAGCTTCCACTATATCATCTACGTAGGTGAAGTCCCGCGTTGGAGTAAGATTGCCTAACGTCAGAGCGTCTTGGGTGAGGGCGCTCCTGATGATCGAAGGTATAACGAAATCGGGATGTTGCCGAGGCCCGTATGTGTTAAAGAGCCGCGCTATAGCTATAGGTATACCGTAAGCGCTGCTGTATGCGGAAATGAACGCTTCTGCTGCTAGCTTGCTCGCCGCGTATGGCTCTCGTGCTCGAACAGGGTGTCCCTCATCGATAGGGATGTATATAGGCGTACCGTACACGTGGGCTGAGCTTACAAATACAAGTTTCTCTACAGATGGTGACTGTCTGATCGCTTCAAGGACGGTCAACGTGCCTGCTGTGTTCGTTTCGAACGTTTGGCGTGGATTTTCGAGCGCACGGCCAACGTGCGAGATGGCGGCTAAATGGAACACGGTTGATGCATCGCTTATTATAAACGGGTGGCGTAGGTCCCCTTGCACCACACTGAGCCCGTCTCTAGTAATGCGGTCAGGTTGGCCACGGACGAGGACGCTGACAGTGGTCCCTCGTTTCGTAAGACAGTTGACCAAGTGAGAGCCTAGGAATCCCGTAGCACCCGTTATGAAAACCTTTTCCAGCGTGCTCATCTTAATCTGCGTGTCACTCCCGTTTGGAAGCGTTATCCCAGCGTTACTCCAAATCAGACTCTCTTAACGAATTTTACAGCCGATCCCTACGAGGAGCTCGGTCACGTCACGGTGAAGACGTTCGATATCACCATCAACGTAGGTCGCGACGCGGAATGTGTAACTGCTCTGTGGCGCATAGTGGTCAATAACGTTTACTGAATTAACCTCAGCGACCGTTGACAGCACTCGCACGATAATCTCTGGGTTCACTCCGGGAGGAAAAACCGCCGAAAAATCCCTATAGCGCTGTCCGTGCGCCAATCGATATCGTTTGACTTCCTCGTCGGACATTAATTGAACGTTTTCCGTCTTTAAAATAACGTCCTTGGACCGCTCTTCAATAGAGATTTCACGCGGGGAAGCGCTCTTTATAACACCGATGTGTACTGCTCCTGTGTAGACGTTTCTCATTCCTCGAGTACTTCCAATAGATCGTTTGAAGTCCTCTAGTTCCTTTATGTTGGCCATAATGAGTTTATTTGAACGTTTTAAGGCCGGTTCTGCATCGCCAAAATGTTTTGCCGCCCGTTTCATCGTTGCGATGAACGCTGCGCTATCATTTGCGTTTATAATATCAACTAATGTGGCACACTGCATCAGAAAGGCCTCGCGGACGGATCGATCTGCATTCATCTGGATGGATGCGTATAACTCGGGATTTTGTCCAAGAATGCGGCCTACGAAATCTATTAGAATCTCATATATAGGGCTCATAAAGCGGCGAGAACGTTTGACATCAAAGCGAAGCGCTTCGAGCGTAGCACCCGTAGCGATGTATCCGAAGTGGGTCAATCCTTGAATCACTGACATGACGTGATCGTGCTCCTCCGAAGAGAGCTCTTCTATATGGGCGCCGGCGTTCTCGAAAAGGCCGATGACAAACCTGCGCCCGCGTTCGCCGCGTACCGGCGTTACGATGACAGTCTGTCCCTCCATGTCAGGCATGCTGGGACCAAAAAGCGGATGCACGCTCAAGAGTTCGACGCCTGGCGGCGCACTAATCAGCATCTGCTTAACGGGGTTTTTCTTGACGGAGGTTATATCGAACAGCACCGCGCCTGGCTTCATCTGAGGTGCGACTTCGGCGATAATATCGCAAGTAACGTCGACGGGTACGGCGATGACAACTAAATCGTAATCCGCATAGTGCGCTTTTGACGACCGACCCACAAGGGTTACATCTATCTCGCGTTCAATAAGAAATCTTTCGAACCAACGCCCCATCTCCCCGTAGCCACCAACGATTGCTGCCTTGAGTGCCATTATCGTTAGTCCTCGTTCTTCGCACCGTTCATGTTTAAGAGTCTCTCGCGCACAGTGGCCTCCATGATTTGCACAGGTGGCTCCTTGGCGGTCCACAGAGCGAAAGACGCAGCGCCTTGGTGCACCAACATCTTTACTCCATCAATTGTTTGTAGGCCTGCGGAGCGCGCCTCGCGTAGCAAGGGGGTTTCAAGCGGGTGATAGACGATATCAAACACGACGAGTCCAGAATGCATTTGATGGGCTCTAACAAGCGTTTGCCCTTCAAGAACACCGCGCATACCAACGGTCGTTGCATTGATGAGTACGCGTGCCTCGTTAAGTAGGCGATCGATCTCGACAAGACTATGTGCCTCAACGTCTCCGCAGCCGCAATCGACGTTCGCTTCGGTCATTTGTTGGGCGAGGATAAGCGATCTACTCAGTGTCCGATTGGCGATTAGCATGTGAGCTCCGTCAACGAGCAGTTGCGCAGCAATCGCCTTCGCGGCGCCCCCGGCACCAAGAAGCAGGATGGAAGTGCCCTTAACCGTTATGCCCGCCTCTTTAAGTGCACTGACAGCTCCAATGCCGTCAGTGTTATAGCCTCCTCCATAACGGTCTATCGTGTTGACCGCACCGAGGCGTTTTGACAGGGCGTCAGGGTTGCAGTGAAGCAAAGCCTGCTCTTTGAGAGGGAAGGTTATATTGAGTCCGCCAAAACCGAGCGCTAGGGTCCCACGTATTGCGTTTCCGACCTGCGTTTTATCCACGTCGAAGGCATAATATGCGGCATCGATGCCGAGCGCGTTAAACGCTGCATTATGCATATAAGGAGAGAGTGAATGGCCTACAGGGCTGCCAATGACGCCATAAACGGTCGTTACTGCCATGACCGGATCTCTGTAAGCGCACGTTGAAGTTGCGAAACGCTGAGCATCCCTGGCGATGCGCGTTTTCCGGTAAACCCGTAAGGCCGCATTTTAGGGGATATTTGCCGCCCGACGTACCCGTAGAGTAGCGAGGAGCCGTAGATCCCCATAAGGGGCCTGATGTGCGACCCAAGCGGTCCCATTGGCACCACACTGAACGTCAAGCCCTCCTCTTGAGCGGCAAGGCTTACATCGAGCACCCTCGGGGCGTCTTGCAGGTGCTCGATGGTTACTGCAAGCTTGACAACGTCGCCATAATGGCTTGCGGTGCGCATAATCTCAAGCATCGCAGTTTCCGTAGGCGTGCCATCGAGATCGTGGTAAGAGAGCATCGTGGGGCGACCTTGTGTAGCTGCCTCGGCCATCAGGTCGTCTCTATCTGGCGCCATTAGCTCAATATCGACGATGGACGCGTATGAAATAAGAGGACTAAGCTGATCTCGGCGATTAATCGTTGCGTTCCCGCCCTCTTCGACGCGCCTGTTAGTTAGGATGATAGGAGGGGAAACTCTCTCGAGGTCGCTCAGTACGCTATCAATGTCTTCAGCGAGATCGACCCGAAACTCGATGATATCCACTCCCTCTTCAACGGCCTGTTGTGCCTGTCTTGGTTCGTATATAACGCCAACGATCTTTGGCCCCTCCTCCCCTCCGACCGTCACGTCGCGCAGTTGAATTATGCAATCACCTCTCGATAAGCGTCTCTTCAACGCCGATGCCGAAATGCCGAGCAACTCGCTCGTAGTGCACAAGGACAATGTCTCCAGGCTTCAATGCGGTAACGGCAGTAGGAGTGCCGCCTTCAGCGACGAGCTTAATAGTTTCCGCGTTTTGAAGGAGCGTTTTTATCGTCGTGCCATCCACTTCTGCCTCGATAAGTATTAGGGGGCGGCGCTCAATTTTTATGCGGCCTACCACGCCTTGACGCGTTTCTCCATTGTTGCGTACAATCATCACATCGTCGCCCGCTTCGAGTTCTGACAGGTAGCGTGTCTTACCGTTCTCATAGATGTAAGCGTGTACAGGTCCGGCATTCACGCGAAACGGCCTAGGAGCGACGTATGGACTCTCCTCTGTCTCTGCGTGCACTAAAAAGAATCCGTTGGCACCTGACCCAATAAGCATCCCTTCGCCGCTCATCATCAGGGAACACGTGTCGATGCAGACGCGATCGCCCATTCCGACGGGCCTCACCGTTGTCACAGTGGCGGGCACGAGATCTATAACGTGCTCTGACTTGCGCGCAAAATCCATAGTTTTAGCGATTTGCGACAAATCGTTAGTGTCGAGAAGCACCCCATCAGCGCCGTGTTCTAAGGTCTCGAGTGCGGTTTTAGCCTCTTCGAACGATCTGACACCCGCGATAATTTCGACGGTTCCCTTTAAGGCAGCAATAAGGTTTTCAAGCGGGATAACCTTCCAATCCGTTCCTATAACGATGAGGTGGTCGCACGCACTCGCGATTTCTTGCGCAAACTGTTCGTGGGCTTTATCTGAGACGACGACGTAAGCGGCGCTCTCAGAGGTCAGTAAGTCAAGCCGTTTGTAGTCTGCGGTTTCGTTTGCCGAGCCTGAAAGTGGAAGTGTTCCGTCACCTTCACTCCTTTTTCCAACAACGCGGATGTCAGCGTGACCGCCGCCATCCTCATCAAACGCTGCCACCATTATCGTACCTAGCTGCTTGACGGCATCAACGTCAGCTTCACTAACCAGCACGCAGTCCACCCCTGACTCGAGAGCGAAGGTAATAATGGGCTTTCGCTCCTCCCATGGGCCTTCATCCGCCTTGATCCAGACGCTCTTCATTGGTCCCCTCTTACAACTCGCACTCAGTCATTTAACGTTAACGCTCGATTTCCTTGAGCGCATCGTTAACGGAGGTATTCTCGTGCACGATTCGCGCGATCGCACGTACGATTTCGGTCGGCTTGTCGTGCTGGAACACATTGCGCCCGATTGCGACGCCACGTGCGCCAGCTGCAATAGCGTCTGAAATCATCTGAAGGAGCTCAGCGTCGGTTTCTACTTTGGGCCCCCCTGCTATGATAACTGGGACAGGGCAGCTCTTGACCACCCGCGCAAACGAATCGGGGTCGCCCGTGTAGTTTGTCTTGATCATATCGGCCCCGAGCTCTGCGCCTGCTCGCGCGGCATGAGCGACGAACTCCTCTGCGTACTGATCTGTGACCTTCGCGCCGCGCGGGTACATCATGGCAAGCAATGGCATACCCCACTTGGTGCAGCTCTCGGAAACAGTACCAAGCTTCTGTAGCTGCTTTGCTTCTGTTTCAGATCCGATGTTAACATGGACGCTCACCGCGTCAGCGCCGACTTTGAGAGCCTCTTCAACTGAACATACCAGCACTTTGTCGTTTGGGTCGGGGCCTAACGACGTTGACGCGCTCATATGCACGATTAATCCGATGTCGCGTCCATATCCGCGATGGCCGTGCGGCACCATACCCTTCTGCATGAGGACTGCATTTGCGCCTCCCGCAGCTACCTTGTTTACCATATCTGACAAGTTAACGAGGCCTTTGACAGGGCCAATTGAGATGCCATGATCCATTGGTATGACTACGATGTTGCCGCTATTGCGGTTGGTGATTCGTTCAAGCCGTACTAGTTTTCCGATTTCCATGCTTATCCCTCATATTGCTAAAGTGTAACACTGTAGCACGATCTCTCATATATACTTTTTCGAAGAAGCTTATTAGCAAGTGAGCACAAGGAAAAGCGATGCTCGTAGGAGTACTGGGGCCAGAAGGGACTTATAGCGAGATGGCAGCGTTGGCCTTAGGATATACTGAGGGGGTGCTGTGCTACTTTGCGAATGTTGAAGACGTCGCGCGAGACCTCATCGAACGCCGACTCGACTGTGGGGTCATCCCGTTAGAGAACTCCATTGAAGGATCGGTCGGAACCACGCTCGACGTTCTGCTCACCCTTCCAGTTGAGATCATCCGCGAAATCGTCCTGCCTATACGCCACTATCTTGCAGCCCAGGAGGGGGCGGATATAAGCATCGTCTACTCTCACTGGCAGGCTATCGCTCAGTGCAACGCTTTTTTGCGGTCTTTTGGTAAGGAAGTCGTTGCAGTGAGCAGCACGTCACAAGCCGCACGTATGGCGAGCGAGAACAGGCAATCGGCAGCGATAGCATCGTCACGCGCAGCCGAACGCTATCGGCTGCAGATCATCCATGCTGATATTCAGGACGTTGAGGACAACTTCACTAGATTCGTTGTGATCGCGCGACGCGGCAGGCGAATAGAGGCGCAAGCAGGCTTAAAGACGTCTATCGTTCTCGAGCTTAAGCACAACAAGCCAGGAGCGCTCTATAAGGTACTCTACATCTTTGCCGAACGTCAGTTAAATCTGACGAAAATCGAGTCGCGGCCGGCAAAGCGGTCGCTCGGTGAGTATATCTTTTATATCGATCTTGAAGGGAATGCCTCCGATGCCGCAGTTGTAAGCGCTTTCACCTCTCTGCAAGCGCACGTTTCACGACTGAAGGTGCTCGGATCGTATACTTCTGCCACCCCATCAGCGCCATAACGTAAAACTGTAGCAGCTGGTCATAGATACTTTATATATACGCCGCACAATGAGGGGAGCGGATGAAGCTAATCGCTAGTGACATTGACAACACCTTAACTGGCGATCATGCTGCATATCAAAGGCTGGCTCTTCTGCTTTCGGCAAATCGTGACTTGACGATCGCCTACGTAACGGGACGTGATAAGGTACAAACCTTTGAGATCATGACTGCTGAGTGTTTAAGCGAGCCGCAATACACGCTCTGTAACGTGGGAACAGAGATCTATGCGGGCTCTGATTACCGCAGGGATGATGCTTGGACCCGACATATAGATCACGGCTGGGATCGCCTCGAGGTGCAGGAGGCACTCATCACGATTCCGTATCTGTTCCAACAGTCGCGCCAGTTTGAGTTTAAGCAGAGTTATCATCTGTTTCAAAAAGCTGACATCGTCATAGCTGAGATCCACAAGCGACTTAATGAAATAGGGATCGAACATAAGGTTCTCTATTCGAGCGGGACAGACCTTGACGTCATTCCAAAAAGAGCGGGGAAGGGAGAGGCGGTTGATTACATCAGAAAGAGGCTTAGGATTCGTCGAAAGAATGTTCTCGCTGCTGGTGATAGCGGAAACGACATTGGGCTGCTTTCTGCCGGGTTTTTAGCGGTAGTCGTCGGCAACCACAAATCGGAACTCAGCACTGACAGTCTGCCAGAGGACGTCTACTGGGCACGCGAACCATACGCGGCGGGGATCATCGAGGGAATTCAGCACTTCGAATTCCTAAAACCCACTTCCCCTGTATAAGAAGCGAAGTCGACTAGAAGCGCAGTCGACTTTTACTTGACGTTGTGCCGACGTTAGTCAATAGGTATCTTTCGCAGAACGTCTTTGGGGCGATCTATCTCAGTTTCATGCGCCTCAGCCATGCTTATAGTAAAGAGGTCAAGCGCGTATGGACAGTTGACCGCCAGTTGCTCGTAGAAGCGTCGGGTCACTGCGGCCTCTCCGATTTCGATCTCGTGCTTATAGGCGTTCAAAAGTAGTTGAGGGAGGGCGCCGACGCGCCTGAGGATGACGCTAATGGCCAGCACTGCGTTATCCGCATCCTCGGTGGACCAACTCTCGGTCATGTCTGCTACAGTTTAGCTGCTATCACATAAAAACATACGCAGGTGGGGGATCTCGCGCTTATTTCTGCTTAATGAAGCTAGTCATGACGCGTCGAGAAGTCATTGTGCGAACGTTGGCGATGGGGAATGAGTGACCAAAGATCGTTCATTTTCGCGCCGCTTTCGCAGCGGTTCTCTCTACGGCTTGTAATACTATAGTGATGAGTTTCGCAAGGGAGATGAAGCAGAACAAGGAACAGTTCTTACGCGAGATGTACGCCATAGCAGATGGTCGGTTCGGCACGCTTATCGATTCTTACGACGTTGGCGAGAAGTGTGGGTTTGACTTTGAGACACTCGAAACGATCGTCGCGTACTTGGAGGCAAAAGGGCTTATCGCTTCGTATCAGGGGACGCTATATACATCGCTCACGCTCAATGGAGTTGAATACATCGAGAAAATCGAGTGATTTTTGGTATTTGTTCCACGTTCGCCGAGGATCAGCTGACCTTGCTTCTTCGCGTGCATATGACGTTATTGTTCATAACCGGACGTCGTGGGGCTCAATACGCACGCTTTTTGTGACCGGATTTTTATAAACTTGGGAGAACGACCAAAATGAATAAAGTAACAGATTGGGGCGATCGTATGCGAGAAGGACGTGTCGGGCTTCTTGGAGCTGCTACAGCTGTGGTAGTTGGTGCCCTACTCATTTACGCAGCTAATAACACTTTGAGCGCAAATACGCCAGGTCAAGCGCTTGTTGCCTACGTTGGCGTTTTTGTAATAGCAGCTGGGGTAGTATACGGTGCAAGCACGTTGCTAGACCTTCGGCTTTAGTTCCTTCACTAGCGTGAGCAAGCGTCATTGCGGGGCTTGCAGTGTCGCCATATCAGCTATCAAGGCGGGCTCAATCGAATCGGCCCTGATTGGTAGATTAGTTCTTTGCGCCAATTGATTTTGCTGAAACGGCAGGCCTTGAACTGAGCTAAAGGGTATTTTTCGCCTCAACGAGTGCGCCCATCATCACTGCCAAGAAGGTTGACAAGCCAATGCGCATCAGTGAAGTTGCTTAGTATAACTCTCAACAACAACGTGATGGGCACTGCAATTAGCGTCCCAAGCGCACCTAGGAGCCAGCCCCAAAAGACCACAGAGAGGAGAACGACGTAAGGAGGAATGTTGAGCCCTTTGCTGGTGTATCGGGGAAAGAGCACGTATTCAGCAACGAAGTTGATAATGAGAAACACCGCCACAACGGCAATCGCTCCGATTGGCCCATATTCGAGCCAGCCCAATATTGCGGGTGGAATCATCGCCAAGGCAAAGCCAATGTACGGAATAAAGCTCAAAAAGAAAAGCAAGACGCCCCATAGGACCGCGAAGTCTATGCCCAATAGGAAAAGGATCAACGTAGCAGGAACCGCGGTGATAAAATTAACCTTAGTACGAATGACTACAAAATTGAATACGTCCTTCCGAATAGCGAGCAGTGGCCCTGAGATCGGGTGCGTCTCTACATACTCAGTGATCTCGCTCGTGCGGATCCGTGGCAATGCGAGCAAAAAGAAGACAAATAGCGTTACCACCAGAATCAGCTGGACGATGATGCCGCCGATTGCCTGTAGGATAGCAGTCGTGGCCTGAAGCGCGAATCTATCGTTTAATATCGTAGAAGCTTGCAGAACAGTTGCGTTAATCCCCAGGCCTGCAAGTAATGGTTGTGTAGTCGCAATACTAGCGTTGCTTGTAGTAGAGGACGGGTTAAAGAAGCGGCTTATCGAGAAGTAGATTACAGCAATGATGCCTGTCCCCACTGCGGTCGCGCCAATTGCTAGGACCGCTAATGCACGGTTTGTAGAAAGCCCTCTGCGTTCGAGATTGTGGAGCAACGGGCTTAAGAGGATAGCGAGAAAGATAGCGAAGAGCGTTGGGGCTACGATACCGGC
>DASVJT010000184.1:0-2566 GCA_036385775.1 archaeon | reverse complement strand
TTTTATGAAGAATTTTGATACTTTCGATTTCAGTAACAAAACAGCGTTTATTATGGGTTCATATGAATTCCTGGGCGAAGCCATGGATCAGACAATGGACTTTTTTCGCTCGAAAGGCGCAACTGTTTTAGTCCCGCCAATCAGAGTTAAAGGAAAACCGTCTAAAGCTGATCTCGAATCGTGCCAGAAAAAAGGATCGGAAATAGCAACGCTATAGCACAAATAACTCAGCCGTCACGAGGTCGTCGTGTGTGCCGCAGTCGTCTTGCCTTGGTTCGAAGTTCATTCAGGCTAAGCAGTTAAAATTGCGACCTGCGCTATATGCTCAAGGGCGCGAACGCCGAAGTGACGATCGAACAATTCGATGTCGATACGAAAGACATTGCGATACTAAAGCCCGTCACTGTCCACGAAGCGCAATTAACGCTCAAACGCAAAGCGGTTAAAAAACGATCTATGCGATGGCGCAGCGGAGTTGTCGTGCGTTCTTTCTTACAAGTGTAGTGCATAGTTATGAGGACACGAGACTTAACAAAGAATACCCAAAAGCGTTAACTGTGGACCCTGCGGCGCTCAAGATGCTGCCACGTGCAGAGCTGAAACAATATATAAACGATGTTGGATAGGGCCAAATCCATGCAGCCCCAATGCGGACTTGGTGCGTCCGGTCTATGTGCTGGATCTACTTTTTCGGTCGTTATCTCCGATTGAAGCTACAGAACTCTAAAAAAATTAAAAAAGAAGACGAGGAGCGTTCTTACGCTCCCGCATAGTACAATATGCCTTTTCCTCCCTCGCCGCGATCTCCTTGGTAGACCTTCACAGCATATTGCTTACCGTTGTAGTCAATTTGATCGTCCTTCTGGTAAATAAAGCCAGGAAGCCAATAGTTGATTTTGCCAAGGACAGTAATCTCGCCCTTAGTCATTTGAGCGCCTACTCGACTCTCTGCATCTCCTTCGATGACAATAGTTGGGTTATCTTTCTTTTTAGAGACCCAACCCATGTGAATACCGGCCTGGAGATCTGCATTACCTTTAACGACGATTTCGCCACCGACCATAGACTCGCCGATGTCGCTCCCGGCATTACCATTTACGACGATCTTGCCACCTTTCATGCCGCGCCAATCGCCGCGGTAGGTAGCACCGAGATAATCGCCTGCGTTCCCTTCGATCAACAATTCGCCGGCTTCCATGCCTATACCAGCGTATGCCTCAGCATCGCCGTTGACGCGAATTCGACCTCCTGTCATCCAGCCGCCAACATACATGCCGACTGAGCCTTTTACTAGGAGCTTTCCGGCGGACATTTTCATGCCAATGTACTTCACCTTGGGAACGGATCCATCGATTAAGATGCCGATCTCGTTCGGATCAGGGTCAGTCTCACCGCTCACCTCAAAATAGTCTCCGAGGGCGTACGTTCGGTTGCCCTCATAGATCTCAATGGCTCGGACCTCGTCAAGCGTCTTGCCTGCAAAGTTGTCAGGTGTGACGTTGTCGGCGTCGAGGAACATGTACTCTTTGTCCTTTGGTCTAAGGGTAATTTTCTTCACTTACGCCGCCTCCGGTTTGACAATGAGGCCGTTTGCAACATACTCATCTTGGACCGGGTAGTTGTTCATCGTGACACTGTAGTACCTCAAGAACTTCTTGTCGATGTCATGCAATATCACGGGGTCCACGACACCGTCTGTGGCATCTACCCAAATCGTACGCTTGTTGCCCTTACTCACAACCTCTCCGTCTATAACGACGATTTCGCCGCCTTTAATCGTGTAAGCTGTGTTTGTAAACGCCTTTTCAATGCCTGCAGGGTCAATTGTGGGGTCCATGGTCTTCGGGTTGTAATCGAATATCGCGACATCAGCATCAGCACCAACCCCCAAGTGGCCCTTCATATTACCAAGTCCAAGCGCTCGAGCAGGACCCGCGCGCGTCATCTTGGCAATGTCGTAGAAATCTAACACGCGAGAGATACCGCCAATAGCGACTCGATCAGGTACTACCTTGTGCAACGTTTCAAGTCGGTCAAGTCGAGCTTGATTTGACATAAGCCAACTAATTATGCGGGGATAGCGCCTGAACGGCCCAGCGTTGGGATGATCAGTCGTAATAAACGCCTGCATTGGATCGTCGATCAGCAGCGCGAGCTCGAGCCCAATAGCCCACTGAATACCACACACGCTGATCTTTGGGCTGTAGATGTAGGGAACAACGCCAGCAGCGGTTTCAAGTTCGATGTCGGCATTTGCCCACTTAAGGTGGTTCGTGTTGTGTAGATAGTACTCCATCGGACCGTCAGCGGTCATTGTTGTAGTCTCGTCAAGCGTCACAAACCCAACGTCGACCGTCATATTCTTGTTCTTGTTTATACTGTCAGCGATCGTTTGGGCCTCGGTTTCAAAGTCTTTCCACGTGTTGCCCCCGTAAGAGTGGAACTGCATGTGGGCGAAGTTGATTACCTGGTCTCTTTTCTTTCCATCCCTAGGTAGGACTCCTTCAAGGAGTTTTATGGTATCGAGAGTAGTTTGGAAGTTACCTGGATGCCCTAAGTTGTTGGG
>DASVJT010000183.1:0-5317 GCA_036385775.1 archaeon | reverse complement strand
GTAGTTGACTTTTTTGAGTTGACATGAGGCTGGTGAAATAAGTGACTTTTGCGTTACATATAGATAAGAACTGCACTGGCTGCAACAACTGCGTCGTGGCATGTCCAGTTAACGCCCTTGAACTCGTCGTTGATGAACCAGCGACGACTAAGAAGACGTACAAGGTGCAGGGTGGCAAATCCCTAACCGTTGATGAGGACGTCTGCGAAGCGTGCGGTGTTTGCCTTCAGGCGTGTCCTAGAGATTGCATCCTGCTAACACAGGGATAAAGGAGGGAATGAGCTTTGGCTGTGTTTCCAATATACTCTAAGAGAGAGGAAGGACGAAAATCGATAATAGAACAAAAGACGCTCGTACAGATGCTTAACCTCGCTCTCGATATGGAGCGATGTACTGGCTGCGGCATTTGTAAAGAAGTATGCCCAGAAGAGGCCATAGAGAAGGGTCCAGTCGGCGCTGTGGGCTTTAAGGAGATGGAAGTCCCCGAGATGGTCTTCGACGAGAAAAAGTGCTCGTATTGTGGCGTGTGTGTGGAGTTATGTCCATTTAAAGCGCTCAGCCTCACCGAGAACGGTGAGCCAAAGACCGATCTTATTGACCAGGAAGGTTTCCCACACTACGTACATGTAGCAGAAATAAACCCAGACACGTGCGTGAGATGCAAGGTTTGCGAAGATATCTGCCCGCGTGACGCCGTAGAGCGAAATGTGCCAGAGATCACAGAAAAACAGCAAGCCATCACGTACACTGCTGAAATGCAACTCGACGAAGATCCAGGAAGTGAAAACAAGTGCACTTACTGCGGCCTTTGTGGCCAAGTCTGTGACGCCCTGACAGTCGAACACATCGAGGCGAATCCGCTAAACGTCGAAGCGGCCGGTGAAGTGAAGTTTGATTCTACCAAGTGCGACGGGTGTAACATCTGTGAGGAGATCTGTCCGACGGATTCTATCAAGATTGATCGGACGATCACTGAGGCTAAGCTTCAAGGCGAGGTCACGATCGACAAAGACGAGTGCATGTATTGCACGTGGTGCGCAAAGACGTGTCCCGTCGAGAATACGATTGACGTAAAGAAGATCTTTGAGGGGTCGATAAACATAAAGACGGAAAACTGCCCAGCAGGATGTTCTGCGTGTGTGGAGATCTGCCCTTGTAATGCATTATATCTGCCGCCCCAAAAAGAGCCCGGAGAAATAGCAGCGAAGCTTGAAGTGAACGATGACTTCTGCGTGCTCTGTGGCGCTTGTGTCAATGTTTGTCCCGTCGCTAACACGATAGAGGTGAAACGCGATGCGATACACATCGAAGGCAAGGAAACTGAGCTTTATAAGAAGACTGCAGGCAAGATGATGGAGCTTAAGACTCCGACGATCGAGAAGTTGGGGACATAAAGATGGCAAGCGAAGGTATGAGAAATCCAAAGCACGAGCAGCTTGGAAGAGGGAAGCTTGACCCCGATCTCATTAAAGAGGTCGAGGCCCGTGGTGGCAAAAACGCACAAATGTGTTATCAGTGCGGAACGTGCACTGCTAGCTGTCCGATGGGCCCAAGAAGCGGGCTGCGCGTTAGAACGATAATGAGAAAGGCTAATTTAGGCATGAGAGAGGTGCTCGATGATCCAGACCTGTGGCTCTGTACAACATGTTACACGTGTTCTGACAGATGCCCGCGCAGGATCATCGCTACTGATGCAATCATTGCACTAAGAAATATTGCCACTCAAGAGCATAAAGTGCCGATGAGCATGATAAAGATCATGGGCTCGATCTCTAAGACGGGTCACGGTGTGCCGAACAGTGCGGGTAACATGAAAAAGCGTGTTCTTCTCGGACTACCCGAGAACCCCCCGACAACACATTCGTACCCAGAGTACATTAAAGACATCAACAAGATACTCGAGGTTACAGGACTGCTTAAAATTAAAGAAGAGATGGAGGCAGAAAGTCAATGAAGGAGTATAATTTCTTCTTAGGCTGCATCGCTCCTAACAGATATCCCGGCATTGAAGCGTCTGCAGTAAAAACTTCAAGAAAGTTCGATATTGAGCTGTGCGATTTCAAAGGGGCGTCGTGCTGTCCCGCACCAGGTGCGTTCGGATCAATGGATGTAGACGCATGGCTTGCGCTCGGAGCGAGAAACATTTGCCTATCTGAAAAGGAAGGTAAAGATATAGCCCTTATATGCAACGGCTGTTACAAGTCGCTGTTCGAGGCGAACCACCGGCTCAAATCCGATCCAGTGTTGAAAGATAAAATCAATGCGATCCTTGCAAATATAGATACTGAGTTTCAAGGGTCAATTGAGGTTCGACACCTCATCGACATTCTATACAACGATGTAGGACCGGAGAAAGTAAAGGAGTCCGTTGAAGTACCACTGACGGGATTAAATGTGGCTATCCACTATGGGTGTCACTTACTTAAGCCTAAGTTCGATCGGACTTTTGGCTCTTCAGAAAGACCGAGGTTCTTCGACGAATTAGTTGAGGCACTAGGGGCCACGTCGGTTGAATATAAGGAAAAGATGATGTGTTGTGGGGCCGGAGGCGGCGTTCGATCGTACAAGATCGACCTCGCGCTTGATATGTGTAACGAAAAGCTCTATAACATGACGCAAGCAAAAGCAGACGTTATCGTAAATGTCTGCCCGTTTTGCTACCTCCAGTTAGATCGCGGACAAGTTGAGATCAAGGAGAAGTTTGGGGACGTGTACGACCTGCCGGTTCTCCACTACAACCAGCTTCTTGGCATAGCACAGGGCATGAGCCCTGAAGAGTTGGGTCTCGATGCCAACGAGATAGATGTTGAGCCACTGCTCGCAAAGATACTGTGAAGAAGGAGGCACAAGAAATGGACGAAGATAAGCGAATCGGCGTTTTCATATGTCACTGCGGAACAAACATCGGGGGTGTCATAAACGTTAAGGAATTGGTTGAGTACGCAAAGACTCTGCCAAACGTCGCACATGCTGAGGACTATACGTACGTATGTTCAACGCCCGGCCAAAGCATGATTAAAGACAGGATAAAGGAGTTCAACCTTAACGGGACGGTTGTGGCGGCTTGTTCACCAAGACTTCACGAACCTACTTTCAGGAAGGCCACTGAAGAAGGCGGGGTGAATCCGTTCTTATTTACGATGGCCAACATCCGCGAACAGGACACGTGGGTGCACATGGAAGAACCGGAAAAGGCCCTGCAGAAGGCAAAGGATCTAGTTAGGATGGAGGTCGCACGGGCATCAAAGCTAGAGCCCCTCACTCCGAAGACGGTTCCAGTTGAAAAGGCGGCACTCGTTATTGGTGCGGGCATCGCTGGTATCCAAGCCTCACTGGAGCTTGCCGATGCTGGGATTAAGACATATTTGGTTGAGAAAGAGCCGTCCATTGGCGGCAACATGTCACGTCTTGATAAGACATTTCCGACACTCGACTGCTCACAATGTATCCTGACACCTAAGATGGTGGACGTTGAGCGCAATCCAAATATTGAGCTGATGACCTACTCAGAGGTCGAAAACATCAGCGGTTATATAGGAAACTTCGACGTCACCATTCGGCAAAAGTCCCGATACGTATACGAAGACAAGTGTAATGGCTGCGGCAAATGCCAGGAGGTCTGTCCGGTCTCTCGGCCAAATGAGTTTGACCTAGGCTTGCAGCCTCGAAAGGCGGCCTATGTGCCGTTCCCACAGGCGGTGCCGCTCAAGTTCACCATCGATATGGACAGCTGCATTAAGTGTGACCTCTGCAAAGGCGAGGAAGCGTGCGGTGAACTTGAGGCGATTGATTTCGATAAACCTGATGAGCTCATAACGGTCAAGGTGGGTACGATTATAGTCGCCACCGGATTCGATATGTACGACGTTGAGCGCAAGGAAGAATGGGGTTATAAGGTCTTCGACAACGTTGTGACAGGGATCGAGTTTGAACGTCTAATCGGCGCATCTGGGCCGACAGGCGGCAAGGTCATTAGGCCCTCTGACGGGAAGACGCCCAAAAGCGTTGGCTTTGTGCTCTGCGCAGGCTCACGTGATCAGGATGAAGAGGACGGTGCAAAACCGTACTGCTCGCGCATATGCTGCATGTACAGCTTAAAGCACGCTCACCAATTGATCGAAAAGATACCCGGCGTTGTGCCGTACCTGTTTTATATGGACATTCGGTCCTTTGGCAAGGCATACGAGGAGTTCTACTACCGCATTCAACGTGAAGGCGGCAAGTTCATTCGAGGCCGCGTCGCGAGGATCACCGAAGACCCTGTGACAAAGAACCTTTTCGTCACAGCTGAGGATACGCTCCTTGGAGCACCGGTCGAGATGGAGCTTGACATGGTCGTTTTAGCAAACGCCGTAGTACCTGCTGAGAGCACACAGAAGATAAAGACGCTTCTGACGCTTTCAAACAGCCCTGATGGCTTCCTTCTGGAAGCACACCCCAAGCTTAACCCAATGTCGACGACGACGGATGGGGTCTTCTTAGCAGGGATGTGCCAAGGGCCTAGGGACATTCCAGATGTTGTCGCCCACGCAGCGGCAGCAGCGGCAGCAGCATCAATCCCCATTCACAGGGGATCAGTCACTCTCGAACCGATCTACGCTGTTGTAGATCCAGAATTCTGCGGAGGTTGCGCGACTTGTGTAGGGTTGTGTCCATACGGTGCAACTGAACTTAAAACAGTTGACGAAAAACTCGTTGCAAGCGTTAATGAAGCAAAGTGTAAGGGCTGCGGCACGTGCGGTTCTGCGTGTCCGAGCGGTGCCATTAAGATGCAGCACTTTACGAATGAACAGATCATGAGCGAAATAGAAGCGTTTGCACAGGGGTGGTGAACGTCGTGGCAGAGGACTTTGAACCTAACATCTTAGGTATACTCTGCAATTGGTGTACGTACGCAGGAGCAGATCTCGCAGGAACGTCGAGAATGCAGTACCCTCCAAACGTGCGAGTCATACGCATCATGTGTACAGGGAGACTCGACCCAGCGTTTGTGTTAAAAGCGTTGAGCGTCGGAGCAGACGGTGTGCTTATCTCTGGTTGTCACATTGGTGACTGTCACTATCTTGCGGGCAACTTCAAGTCGCGACGGCGTGTGGCACTACTTAGAAAGCTAATCGAAGAGTACGGTTATGACCGTGAGCGACTGCGCATGACGTTTGTATCTGCTTCAGAGGGGGCCCTTTGGGCAGAAGTGGTTCAGGATATGGTTAACACCATCAAGAAACTTGGGCCAAATCCGCTAAAGCAGGCAGGTGCAGCGCAGCTGGAAGGAGCTGTGGCCGATGACGAGTTCTGACCCCGTTTTTACGGCTAACCT
>DASVJT010000182.1:0-6322 GCA_036385775.1 archaeon | reverse complement strand
ATCGTTCGAGAATGCCTCGACTGTTCAAAAAAATAACAAAAAGCCAATAAACAGCGAAGATAACTAATGCAAGAGTTAAATAATCCAAATGGCTTTCACCGCAAATGGTATCATGATGTTCTCTGACATATACGTAACTGCTTCAAATTTAGAGGAGGCAACACTTATAGCTCGCGCAATAATTGAAGAAAAGTTAGGGGCTTGCGCTAACATACACCCCATCAAGTCTATGTATAGATGGAAAGGAACCATCCAAGAAGATGAGGAGTATGCTTTGTCGATAAAAACTAAAACTGAGTTAGTTGAGAAGGTAATAGCCAGAGTAAAAGAGTTCCATAGCAACGAAACCCCGTGCATAATCTCCTTTAGAATAGCGTCTGGATGGCAACCATATCTTGATTGGATACGCGAAGAGACGCAATGACGGCGATGCGCGGGTCTGTCCTTCCGATATATCGGCAGCTTAGGTAAACACTATTGTCTCTCACCCTAGAAAAATCTAAAGAGTGAAGGCACATAGCAGCAAAAGGCGAGCGCAACAAGCTTAAATTGCAAAACGAACGACGCAAAAGGACCTTGGCATGGAAACAACACGTATTCATTGGGCAGACGTCATAGCGCGTTCCGCTGAAGGACAGCAAATAATAGCCACAGGAATCACCCCGTCCGGCAACATCCACGTCGGCAACATGCGGGAAGTAGTCACCGCTGATGCAATATTCAGGGCAATCAAGAATGTCGGCAAAGCTGCGCGCCTTATATATGTGGCTGATTCTTATGACCCGCTACGTACGGTTTACCCGTTCTTGCCGACCTCATATAAACAATACGTGGGCATGCCGTTATCTGAGATACCTGATCCTTTCGGCTGTTGTTCAAGCTACGCAGAGCACTATCTTAGACCCTTCTCAGAATCACTGGACCAACTCGACATTCATCTTGAAGTGCACCTCGCAGACCAGATGTACAAAAACGGCCAATATACAGAGGCAATTAAAGTAGCACTCGAACAACGCGACGCGATTGCCGAGATAATTGAGACAGTTTCAAAGAGAGAACTACCTTCTCGGTGGAGCCCCTTCAACCCACTTTGTGAGCAATGCAAGAGGATCAGTGCCGCACACATTGTCGAGCATATAGCCGCGCGGAACTCCGTGAAATACATATGCCAATGCGGCGCCGAAGGCGTGGCAGATTATTCAAAAGGTCAGGGCAAACTCGCGTGGCGAATCGACTGGCCGGCTCGATGGAAGATTTTAGGCGTCACTATTGAACCGTTTGGCAAAGACCATGCAGTTGCAGGGGGGTCCTATGATACGGGTCAACGCATCTCAAGGGAAGTATATGGATACGCCCCTCCAACACCAGTCCCATACGGCCATATACACCTCAAAGGACGCGGTAAGATGTCAAGCTCTAAAGGCGTAACAATCACCATCAGTGAAATGCTTGAGAGCGCACCTGCCGATGTCTTACGCTACATGATAATTAAAACAAAGCCTGAAAAGCTCATCGATTTCGATCCCGGCTTGGGGCTCCTCAAGCTTGTTGATGAATTTGACCACAGCTCTGGTCGCTCTTTTGAACTCTCACGGATTTCAGAACAAGGATGCGAGGTGCCATTTAAGCACATGGTTACTGCAATTCAAATCGCAAGTGATTGCGATGAGCTTATCCAAATTCTTGAACGAAGCGGTTATGAAACAACAGACGTGAGGGCGCTTAAAAAAAGGGCGCGCAACGTCAGAAACTGGCTAGACCGTTTCGCACCCGAATTCGTAAAGTTTAAGCTCCAGCCCTCACTTCCCGTACAAGTCAAAACGCTCAGCAACGGACAAAGAAAAGCGTTAGCAAAGCTTGCAATCGCTGTCGAGACTGATAGCAACGATCCCGAGTGGTTACACAACGAAGTCTATTCGATCAGCGAAGAAGAAGGAATCGACTCGAAAGACGCTTTCAAAGCAATATATACCTCACTCCTGGCAAAAACATCGGGACCACGGGCGGGCTGGTTTTTAACCTCACTAAATCCCGAATTCGTGATCGCTCGCTTTAAAGAAGCTGCTATGGATGAAAGCATTAAAAACAATAACCACAGCGATTAAACGGCTTCAAGGGCCTGTTCAATGTCTGCCTCAATATCCTTGAGGTCTTCAAGCCCTACTGAAACCCTCATGAGGTTTTCCGTTATTCCGAGCTTTTCTCTTTCATTTTTAGGAACGACGGCATGCGTCATTAATCCCGGATGCTCAATCAAAGTCGCGGGATCACCAAGACTCACGGCAACTTTGCAAAGCGTGAGGTTGTTCAAGAACTTGACCGCCTCGTCAGCCCCTCCACGGAGCTCGAACGCAAGCACCCCTCCGTAACCGGACATTTGTGTGCGGAGGCTAGGATTTAGTTCTAGATTTCTGTCAAATTTCGGATATAAAACCCGCTGAACGAGCTTGTGTGCTTTTAGGAAACTAGCAAGTTGAGTTGCGTTTTGGGTATGTCGTTCCATCCTCAAGGCAAGAGTGCGAAGCCCACGCAAAATAAGAAAAGCGTTGAAAGGGCTGAGCGTGGCTCCAAGATCACGCAAAACCCCTTTTCTGATATTAGTTGCGTCCTCATAAGATGAGACGACTATCCCCCCTAGCGCGTCGCCGTGTCCATTTAAGTATTTCGTTGCACTGTGCACTACGACATCAGCCCCAAATTCGAGAGGTTTTTGATAGTAAGGGGTTAGGAACGTATTGTCAACAATCGTTTTTGCGCCGTTTTCCGATGCAACTTCGGAGACCTTTCGTATATCCACAAGCTTAAGCGTTGGATTTGCTGGGGTTTCAAAAAAAACGACTTTCGTGTTATCTCTTACAGCTTCAGCTACGCACTCAGGATCAGAGGTGTCAACAAAACTCACTTCAAATCCCAGACGTGGCGCTCCTTTGGTTAGGAGCTCATACGTGCTGCCGTAAAGTACCCTATCAGCAATCAAATGATCGCCACACCTTAAGAGAGTAAGCAGGATGGCTGAAATCGCCGCCATTCCCGACGCGAAACTAACAGCAGCGTCGCCCCCTTCAAGAGCTGCCATTTTTAGTTCCAATGCTGCAAGCGTTGGATTTGAAACCCGAGAGTAGACGTACGTCCCATTTTTAATTCCTGATGGGAGTAGCTCGTCGATAACAAAGCTCGACGTTTGATAAATAGGCGACGTAAGTGCAGGTATATCAGGAGAAGCACTTTCGCCCGCGTGTACTAACTTCGTGTTAATCCCATACTCAAAGTTCACTCTCGCCCTCACCTCAACGGCTTTGGCTGTTTTTCTTCGGGTAACACCGGCAATTTCATCGTATTAACGAGAATCGGTGTCGTTACTTCTTTCGCTCTTTCGAGCAACAACTCTTTACCTTTTTGCGACAAGGCAAAAAGTGGCACGCCAGTGCCAACTTGGACGAGCGCTTTACCGCTAACGGCTTCTCTGATGAAGCGAGAGGCGCACCCTGTAGTTATATCCACTGTATCAACGAAACCGCGCGCAATCTCCTCTGTCATGCCTGTGACGTGAACGCCAATGACGGTGACGTCGGCGCCTGTCTCTCGCTCGATTTCACGACATTGTCGACTATCCTCTAACGTCGCGACTGTTACCGCTACACGTTTATGCCCCATCTCTAAAGCACGAGCAACGCCCAAAGGCTGGTTAATAATTGCTTTACTACCATCAAGTAGGGTCCCGCCTTTTTCCTCCACTCGATTCTTCAATTTTGGAATTAGGGTTGTCTCTATTACGCCCGAAATCCGAGCACCTATCCCTTGAGCAAGGTTCGGATTGGAAGTAATGACGGTTCCAACACCTTCACAGACTGTGACCGCAGCATCAATGAGACCTCGCCGGAGTCCAGTCATTATTACTTCGGATGCGCCAAACCCAACAAAGACTTCCATCTCGATGGCCCGATCACCGGTACACATACCAAAATCGCGAATTCTGAATTCAATGTTCTCTTTGACGATCTCTTTGTTGATCGCTTGAATGCCACGCGCTTTTACGAAAATAGGACAACGTTCGATTAGAGGGTCCCCGACCTCTACTACGTGCCCGTCTTCGACCACGACGTACGCCTTTCCTAACGCTTCTAAAACGTGTCTATCCTTCATTGTCCCTCCCATATTAACAGAGAATACAAACTTAAATCACTGCGCTTCGCAATAGTAGAGCTTATTGCTCCTTTCTTGTACTCGTTCCACTCACGCAACCGACCACCAAAGGGACATCTTGGTTATTGTCCTCAAGGTGGGCCCATTTTTCGACGTGTATCGGGTGGTCAGAGGTAACCAGAACTAATGTAGGCTTCCGCAGCCCATTACAAAGCCGCTCGCAGTTCTTATCGATGGTCCTTGCTGAGAAGACGATGTCATCCCACGCCTTCGCGTAATGATGCGAACAATTGTCAATTGCCCTTAAATGAATCATAAGTAGTTTTATTCCTTCTAAACTGAACGCCTTCAATGCTAAATCGGCGATCCGTCGATCGTAATCAACGATCCCGTTAAGGTTCTCAACGCCGATCGCTAGATCTACTCGATTGAGCATCGCCTTGGCACCCGCTTGTTCTATCACTATTCCAGATTTAATCCCTTTCTCGCTAGCAAGCTCAAGAATCGACTTTATCGGGGTGTAATAAGTGTCAGCTGTTTCATAGAGAAGATGGTGTTCTGGCGCATATCCGGTCAAGATGGTGCCGATATTTGGCGTGGTAATCCTAGGTGGCAACGAATGGATCTCAAAAAACAGGCCGTCTTCAGCTAGGGCTTGAAGGTGCGCCAAATCACCGTTCAATTTCCGATACAATTCCGCCCCTAAACCGTCTACAATAATCAGCAATATTTGATCATAGCTCTTTTTCGCGCAGAATTCAATAATCTCGTTTATCTCGCTTCCATCTTTTTCGGGAATATCAAACCCCAACAAAGTGCTGATGGTCGGTGCGATATCCATCTGGGTATACTTTATTTTTTCACTCATAACACCACGGCGGTAGATGATTTTACAAGGGCGAGATAAACTTGACTTCTTCTTCAACTACGCTCGACTTCAAGCTCCTTAGCGCGCATAGCAGCTGATTTCAACGCATCATATGCTGGAAGCCCTTTGCCAGAGAGATAATTGATTAATGCGCCTCCGCCTAAACTCACATAAGAAAAGCTAGTCTCGTCGATTCCAAGCTCGCGGATGGCCGAGAGCATGTGGCCCCCTCCAACAAGTGAGAATGCCCTAGAAGAGCCAATTGCTTCCAGAAGTTCCTTAGTTCCGGTCGCAAACTCAGGAACCTCATAGACTCCTGCAGGGCCCTTCGTCACCACTGTCTTTGATTTGCTTATGATGGACTTATATGCGGTTATCGTGTTTTTGCCTATATCAGCAACGATTCCAGGTCCTGGCAGGTTCTGCACACTAACCTCAGTCCGCTTGCCTTCGTCGTTATAGGCTAGATCTACGGGGACGCGTATCCAAGCGCCAAACCGGCTTAATAGGTCCTTGACGTCATCAAGGTAATCAAGATAATGCCTTTCTGTCAGCCAATTGACAGCCTTTTCGCCAAGCTGCACCCCCTTAGTAAGCAGAAACAACTGACCGAGCACCCCACAGGTGAGCACATCATCAACGACGCCCTTTTCCAAAACATACTTCATTACCTCGAGGATGTCATCAGGCTTGCTGCCGCCTAAACAATAAACAAGCGGACGCTCAGGGTTAACAACCACTTGCTGATCGAAACGGAGTTCCCTTTCCATATTTCGACCCGCGACAGACGGTAACACGCGTGTGAAGCCCACGAGCGAAGCATGCGACCGATGAGCGGCTGAAAATGCATCATTAACGAACACGTCAGCTAGCGAGCCCAGCCTTTGTACAAGAATCGTTTTTGCGTGCTCTTCGGCAGTCCGCTCAAGCGTTTCTTCGGCCAAGAATCTAACGTTTTGCAGCAAGAGCACATCTCGGGGTTTCATTTCCTTAACACGCATACGCGCTGCGACGCCAATAGTATCATCAACGTAGTCAAACGACTTCCCAAACGTGCCGCTAAGCACGGCTGCGTGTTGGTCTAGCGGCAGAAAGTCATAATCGCCGACCCTGCCTTGATGAGCAATCAAGACCACTTTTGCTTCCCGATTAACCAGTTCCTCGACTGTGTTACTTACCGCCTCAATACGCTTTGATTCTGAGATTCGCAGACTACCCTGATCAACTGGCACATTAATGTCCACACGGAGAAGCACAGTTTTGCCTTTCACTTCCACATCGTCAATAGTTAGAAAATCTAACATAGTTTGA
>DASVJT010000181.1:0-2842 GCA_036385775.1 archaeon | reverse complement strand
ATGCTTGCGTTCAGTGGCTGGCTTAATATCTTCGCTATCATCATCCAAACCGTAGTCGGTTTACTAATAATTGGAGTAGTTATCGTAATTGTCGGCTACATCGCTTTGAAACTCATATAGGTACAACTGCGGTTTCAAAGCCCTATTTTTATTTCTAAAAAAAATCGCTGATTCAGCTCATAGGGGACAATTACTTCAATTATGCCAGAACCGACGTGTCCGCGTGTAGTGCCGCTCGTACCTCAAAATATCTCGGTAAAATCCTTCCTCATCCACACGGGACTTCCTTATGACTCTCGAGGCCGCTTCAGGACCTAGTCCTCGAGAAGCTAACGCGATAACACCTTTTTTCCCGTGTGAAAGAACAAGATTGGCATTTCGGTAAACGCGCTTTGTCCGGGCTTTCTCTTCTGCCGTCTTAACATTCTCAGATTTCTTAACGACAACAATTTCTTCGTCTTCCCACGGTTTTAATGCGGCAATTAGTTTTGAGTTGCATAAGGGGCATTGTGGCTGCTCAGGCACGCTTGCGACGTTAATTTTCGATTTCCATTTCTTGCACGTGAGACAAAAAAGAATGACGCGATCGCTCAAAATTCTGTTTTTAAGCGCCGTAAGGATTGATCTATCAGGATTATCGGTTACAAGCAATTCACGAGTGCCATAATGGCGTTGTCTGCTTAGAGGGCTTAATTTCGATGTGACAACCTTTATTTCGGCGTTCTGAATTCGCCTTAGCAGATCGCTGGTGCGCTCAAAATCGAGCCTGTTGTTTGCTATGTCGTTTAAAGCTTCCTCGTAAACGGGGGTATCTTTTAATAATTCTGTAAGTTTATTGACATTTAGATACTTGTGTTCTACATCCCGCTCTATTACGCCAAACTTACGGGCTACATGTACGAGCTTCCACTTCAACAGCATACTGTTCTTTAGCGTTATCCCAATAAGTGGTTTTACAAATTCTGGTTTCAATTGTTGCACCAATTCAGCAATTTGCGCCGCGCTCACAACGTTAGGGAGCTCAAGTTGTATCCAATAAGGATTGACCTCCATTGCTACGCTAGCACCAAAACGTGCGGCAAGTAGTGAAGTGATGACTCGGCCTAACGTCTCGTTTATCTTATGACCAAAGCAAGCATGAATGAGCGCCGTTTTCCCATCGACTTCAACAACAAGCCTTTTGTCGGTTGGAATCGCGAATTCTTTTTGGTGCGTAATTAAATCAACAACACTTCGCACAGCAGATGGATTTGTGCAATAATCCTGCAGAAGGCGACTGCTTTCAGTGATGCTGGAAGCGTTGGCTATTTGTTCCCTAAGTTTCCCCACGTCACAAGCTACTTCGTAAGGTACTGGTATCTGCTCGCCCACCCAGCTTGGAATTTCACCTGTAGAACGATCTATCGGCTCTACTTTAACGCGCTCGTCATCAATGTCTAAAATCCGCCACATCTCTCCTTTTGTAACAAAAACGGCGCCGGGCTCAGCAAAAGCAACAACAAATGTCTCATCAAGAGTCCCAATCCACTTCCCGTTTATCGTGTCATAAATACCATAGGTTTTTTCATCGGGAATCATCGAGAGGTTCTCGTAGCAATAACGTCGCGTTTTGCCCATCTTTTTTATGCTTGGCTCTCTTTCTTCTTGTTCAACTCTTAATAGCCATTGTTGCTGCAGAAGCTTAACCGTCTCGACGAACGCGTCCAACGCTAAGTTTCGATAGGGGTAAGCTTTTTTAATAATTCTCAAAGCCCTTCCAGCTTGTACAGTCCCGTTCAAGATTAAGAAACACAACTGGTTTGCCAGAACGTCTAAAGCTTGATAACTAACCGAAAAAGGCTCAATCTTGTTTTCCCGCGCTCGGCGCGTTATCACCAACGACTCCATAATATCATCAACGTGGGTGGCTATAATGGTGCCCTCTGACGTTTCTCCGATCCGATGTCCAGCGCGGCCGACACGCTGCAGCAATCTCGTTACTTCGCGCGGGGAATTGTACTGAACGACATGTTCGACGTCCCCAATATCTATCCCTAGCTCCATTGATGAGGTACAAATCAGGCCCTTCGTTTTCCCGGCCTTGAAGTCGTTCTCTGCCTCTATGCGTGCCTCCTTCGAAAGAGATCCGTGATGAACGCCAACGTCAGTGCCGCGAAAAAGAGAGCCAAGCACCTCAGCCGCTTGGCGTGTGTTGACAAAAATGAGTGTTGATTTGTGGGAGTCCACAATATTGCGAATGGCGCGAACGTGACTCACGAGTTCCGGCGCAATTTCCTTCAATTTTGCTTCAGCTTCATCCGCTCCGGTGATCTCTGGTTTTATAACAACAAAATTAGACATTCCTGCAGCAGGAACCTCGAGAACTGAGACCGCCCGCCCATTTCCAGCAAGGAAGTGGCCCATCTCTTGTGGACTTCCAACGGTAGCAGAAAGCCCTATCCTTTGAAACTCTCCGACTAAGTATGCCAAGCGCTCAAGACCTAAACTCAACTGGGCCCCACGTTTAGAACTTGCAAGGTCGTGGATTTCGTCAATAATAACGAACTTAACGGACTGTAAGTTCTCTCGCAGCCGTCGACCCATGAGCATCGCTTGCAGAGTTTCAGGGGTCGTAATCAGCAAGTCAGGGGGGGCGAGAGTCTGTCTCCGACGCTCAGATTTGGACGTATCACCGTGTCGAACGCCGATAGAGAACCCTAACTTCTCACTCCACCAATCAAGCCTTGCCAGCATGTCCCTGTTAAGCGCTCTAAGTGGAGTTATATACAGGATAATTATTCCGTTTCGCTGTTGGGCTTCTAGCAGCTTGCTAAACACGGGGAGCATGGCTGCTTCTGTCTTC
>DASVJT010000180.1:0-6276 GCA_036385775.1 archaeon | reverse complement strand
GAGATTCTCAAGAAAATCGGTCTTATCGAGAGCAAGTGGCGGATGCCTGAGCAAGGACATACTCCGCAGATAGAGTACCACACCTGCTACTCGAAGCTTCGCGCTGACTTTCAGTGTTCCATCTCTGACATGAGTGACCTTATTCGGATAGCGATCACTGATGATGAGGGCCTTCGCAACGTCGCAGATGCGATGGAATGCGAGGTAAAAAATGGCAACTGTTCCGTGCAAAACCTTTCACGCACGTTGAACCAGAGTCCCATCTTCCTTAGGGGCATCGCGAAGCGATCGCAACATCTTGTGGTCAAAGGGCATCGATTTGAGCTGTCAAAAAGATAGTCTTTTTTTGCGTCGATGAAGAAAGGAAAGAGCACTAAGATGCAGGTGCTCGTCGAAGTAGCTGCTCTTCAACCTAAAATCAGGCAAAAAGAAATTGCTGACCGGGTCGGAGTGACCCCTCAAGCGGTCTCTGAGTATCTCAAGGAGCTTGTTACTGACGGCTCTGTGAAGTTCAATAGGCGCGGACAATACGAAGTCACCAAGGCGGGTATTGAGCTCATCATCGAATGGACTAATGAGCTGAACAATTACATACGATATGTCACTGAGGACATCGTAGGAAAGGTGACCATTTGGACGGCCGTTGCTGAAGAAGACGTCAGCAACGGCACCAAAGTTGCGCTAAGGATGCGCGACGGGCTTCTACACGCGTTTTATTCTAACAATGAGTCATCGCGTGCACAAGGGACGACGATAGGCGATGCGCGCAAAGGGGATGACGTAGGGATAGAGCATTTAAGCGGGATCATCCCGATGGATAGGGTCCATGTTACGATCGCTGTGGTTCCCCGAGTTCAACGCGGAGGGTCCGCAGCTGTTGACCTCGAAGTGCTTAAAAAAGTAGCGGGAAATAAGCCCGTCGCAGTTCTAGGATTGGAGGCGCTCGTCTCCGTAAAAAAGGTGGGCATCTCCCCGCTTATCCAATACGCGGCTGTAGAAGGCGTTATTGAAGCTGCTTTTCGGGGGCTCTCAACGGTCGTAGTTGCGGTTGATGAGGAAGTGCCACCACTGATCGCGGAGCTCCTGTCCCGCGATATTTCCTACGATTCGGTCGATCTTCGTACAGGGAACCAGTAGATGCCACATTTGATCGCCCACGCGCAGCGCTCCAACATTACGCTATTTTCAGCAGAGCCTGTGCAATTTGTCTTAGACGCAACGTTGACGCTCGGTGACACCTCCAAGGGTCCGAGGCCTAAGCGATTTATGGTTATCCAAGGCGGTAAAGAGCTTCCCAAGAGGCCGGCTGAGGTTCTGGAAGTTCTGAGACAGCACAACGTGACGCTAGCAGAGCGTGACCATTCCACGCCACGCGAGCAGAAGGCTTTTAAAGACCTAGTCGCTCTGTTCGAGGCGTACCAGATTTCCTACGACAGAGTTCATGTCTGTGGGTTTTGCATTGGAAAGCGACGATATAAGCCAGTGAATGCCAATTTTGTTCGCCACGAAGGGGAGCGTATTTGTATGGACTGTGCTCAGACCGAACTACGACGAGAACTCATTTTTCGGGGATTTGCTCATTACAACCACTTCTACGCGCTTCTTAACAAAGTACGCGACCTCGACCGCGTGATTCGTTTTCTCGATTCTGGGGTCGATCCTGATTTAACGCGATACGACGTGCTTTCAAGACGAGCTGAAAGCTACCAAAGCGTGCCAATTGATACTCTCAATGTAGATGACAGGTTAAAGCTTCTAATCAAGCAGCGTCTGATAAAGCTGCTTCCCGTTCAATCAATTGCGGTCGAACGAGGGCTTTTAGAGGGTAAAGACCTTCTCGTAGTCTCTGCAACTGCGACGGGAAAAACGCTCATTGGAGAGCTAGCGGGCGTTAACAATGTGCTCCATGGTAAGGGAAAACTGTTATTCGTCGTTCCACTTGTCGCCCTTGCAAATCAGAAACATAGTGAGTTTGTAAAGCGCTATCGTGACCTTGGCTTAAGTGTAAGCATTCGGATAGGCGGCAGCAGGATTCGGACGCGGGACTGGGTGCGAGCAGAGCCCGACTACTCAGCTGATATTCTCGTTGGAACTTATGAGGGGATCGATCAGGTGCTTCGCACTAATAATTCTGAGCTTCTCGGCAAGATTGGGACACTCGTCGTCGATGAAGTGCACATGCTTGAAGACGAAGAACGTGGAAGTCGTCTTGACGGGCTTGTTTCTCGGCTAAAGGCATTGGCCCCGAAATCACAACGCATATATCTTTCGGCAACTGTTGGCAACCCCAATGCGTTAGCGCATGAGCTCGGTGCGGATCTCGTCGAGTACGAAGAGCGGCCTGTGCCTATTGAGCGTCACCTCGTTTTCGCTCATGAACACGAAAAGCTGTCAATCATTAACAAGCTCGTCAGATATGAAATTAAAAGAACCTCGAGCAAGGGGTATAAAGGACAATCGATCGTTTTTACGAATTCCCGGGCGCGATGTCATAGGATCTCGAAAGCGTTGTCTGCAAAAAGTGCCCCTTATCATGGGGGCCTTGCATACGCCGAACGTAAAAAGGTCGAAACGAACTTTGCCAATGGTGGTATAGACGTCGTCGTCACTACTGCGGCACTCGGCGCAGGCGTAGATTTTCCTGCGTCGCAAGTTGTGTTTGAAACGCTAGCGATGGGCATCGAATGGCTTACCGTACAAGAGTTCCATCAGATGCTCGGTCGAGCAGGGAGGCCAGATTATCACGACGTCGGTAAGGTCGTCCTCCTCGCTGAACCCGATAAGAAATTTAGGGGGCCGGAAACAGAGGATCAAGTCGCTCTCAAGTTGCTCTCAAGTTCTGTTGAGGATGTCGAAATAGCGTATGATGATGACCAGCAAGCAGAGCAGACTCTCGCAAACCTTACCTTTGGTCAACCAGTAAAGATGCTGGTCCCGTATGATACCAAAGTTGCTCTAGGCAGGCTTAAACGCTTGGGCTTTGTTTCTGATGAAGGTCGAGCGACAAACCTCGGGTATGTCGTTTCTGGTGATTTCCTTACCATTGATCAAGCGGTTCACATTGTTGAGTCTGTAAAGAAGGGACAATCGCCGCTTGATATCGTGCTCAAACTACACGTTTTTACTGCTGTGTACCTCAATGACGTTCAGAGAATGGCCCAGGCACTTAGCGTTAACATGTCACCGAACGTTTTTAGTGGCGGAAATCTAGAGATTCTATTTTCTGGAAGTGGAGATGAGCTCACCTATCTCGACCAAAAAGCGTTTGAAAGCGTCCTTGCTTTTTCAATCGCCTTCATCGATTGTGATTGCGGAGAGTCGCCATTTTGTGGGTGCCCTGAGCGGAGCTTCTCGAAGTGGTTAATAGAACAGCGTATGGGGGGGCGCGATCCCGCTGACATAGTTGATCAGATGTCGGCATTTGGCGTGCACGCATATTCTGGAGACGTTCTCAACTATCTCGATCAAACGGTGCGTTTGATGGAATCCATAGGGGCAATGGCAACGATTTTCCGTAAAAAGGATATAGCGCGTGAAGCGCTTCAGACCAAACTGGAGCTTGAGGGGTAGCTGTCAGGTGGTATACTGAGCATTGATTCGCACATAGTCATCGGTGAGATCACAGCCCCAAGCCGTGGCGGAGGCCACTCCGACACCTAAATCAATTTGGATTGAAATCTCAGCGCCCTTCATTATCTCCGCAAGCGCGTCTTTTTCGAAATTATCATCTTTGACAGCGCGTATGATACCTCTTTGGACCAAAACTATAGGTGAGTGTTTTCCGTTTGAAAACGACAACGAAAGAAGTGCAGGATCAACGCTCGCTTCAGAATAGCCGACAGCGGCAACTATTCTGCCCCAGTTAGGGTCCGCACCAAAAAGCGCGGTTTTTACAAGGGGCGAGCGTACGACTGCCTTCGCCGCTTTAACTGCATCTTCTTGATTTTGTGCCCCTGTCACGGTGACTTCCATCATCTTTGAAGCGCCTTCGCCATCGCGCGCTATCATTTTTGCAAGCGACACGCACACAAAGTTCAGTGCGTCTTGAAACGTGCTCAATTCTATTGTTGCAGGGCTTTCGCCGGTAGCAATGAGAAGGACGCTGTCGTTCGTGCTCGTATCTCCGTCGACAACGACCATGTTAAAGCTTACGTCCGCGGCTTGTTTGAGGCATTTTTGCAGAGTGTCAGCGCTGAGCTGCGCGTCTGTGTAAATGAAGGCAAGCATAGTGCATAGCTTAGGTTCTATCATTCCAGCCCCCTTTGCTATACCGCCTATTCTGACGTCACTCACTTCAACAGCAATCTGCTTTGGCACAGAATCGGTTGTCATTATTGCTTGGGCTGCTGCTAGACTGCCCTCTGCCGAATCCGTTAACGTTAATAGAAGGGTTTCGATCTTAGAATCGATCCAGTCTACATTGAGGGGGGCACCTATTACGCCTGTTGAGGCAACAGCAACTTTTGCGTCGTTAATTTGCAAACGCTGCGCGAGCGATTTAGAGACGCTTTTCGCATCGGCCAACCCTGCCGGTCCGGTAAAAGCGTTAGCGCTTCCGCTGTTTGCTAAAACTGCACGGATTTCGTTGTTCTGTTTAAGGTGCTCACGCGTGACGATGACGGGGGCTGCGGTGACTTTGTTGGTAGTAAAAACGCCTGCAGCTGGTCCACCGCCAGTGATGAGCGCAACGCCGTTTCTGCCATCCTTGATACCTGAGGCTTTGACACCGCGCACCGCGCAGATTCCGCCCTCAACGATGTGCATTAGCTGCCCTCAGCAATCCCTTTTATTATATCGCCTCGTGTGACAATTCCTATCAACTTGCCATCCTCGTCAACGACAGGAAGTCGATTAATCTTGTGTCTCATCATGTGTTCAGTTGCATTCTCGATGTCAGCGTCAGCGCTGATCGTGTGAACTGACTTTGTCATTACACGATTCACCTGCCACTCACCGACGTCATCACTAATCGAGTCTCTTAGTTCTAGGCGTTCGATTATTTCGCGCACCGGAACCTCGATGATCTCGAGTGGGCTAGGCAGCCAGTAGCCGGTGTGTTCGGGAATTTCAAGCAGTGATAATATGTCGTTTTCAGTTACGATACCGACAAGTTTACCTGCTGTTACAACGGGCACACCGCTTACATTGTTCTCCCGCAGCAGTTTAATACACTCCCGCACTGTCGTGTCGGGCGTCACCGTAATGACGTTTGGATTCATAACATCAAAAACTTTCATTGCAACCTCAAAGTGATAGAGCAGGAGTCCATAGACTCGTTGTTTCATCGAGGCCGAACATAAGATTCATGTTTTGTATAGCTTGGCCTGATGCGCCCTTAACCATGTTGTCGATGGCGGAGATGACCACAATGCGGTTCGAGGCGACGTCCCGTTCAATGTAGAGGTCACAGAAATTAGTGCCTCTGACCGATCCGAGAGAGGGGGCGTTAAACCGAATGAAGGGGCGGCCGTCGTAAAAATCTTCATACAGAGATTTAACAGTGTCACCTTCTAAGTCTTCATTCGCGAAGATGTGTGCGGTCGTAAGAATGCCCCGCATTGACGGAATAACGTGAGGGGTAAAGTTCACTGTCCCGGCTCCCAGTCGCTCAAGCTCCTGCACGATTTCGGCTTTGTGCCGGTGATCTGTCAGTTGGTACGGTATAACGTTCTCAGCCAAGTTGGGGTAGTGCGAAGTCGCAGTCGGAGCAGCTCCAGCGCCTGAAATGCCGGACTTTGAGTCAAACACGATGTGATCTACGAATCCTGCTTTAACCAGGGGCGCTGCTGCAAGGATGGCTCCTGTAGGATAGCATCCCGGGTTGGCGCATAAGTCCGCGTGCGCCACTTCAGGGTGCAGCTCAGGTAGACCGTAGACCGCGTCCCTCGGATCGGTATGGGGGCCGTAAACCGACTCGTAACGTTGGCCTAGTCGATAATCAGCGCTGAGATCAATTATGCGGACTTCATCGATAAGATTAGGCACGAGTCCCATGGCGGCGCCGTGTGGTACGGCTAGAAAGACAATATCAGCTGCTTTTGCAACCGATTTCGCTGTAGCATTCACAAAATTTAGGTCGTAAAATCCTTTCAAATGGCGGTGAACGTCAGCAACTTGAGCGCCTTCGAGGGCTCGCGAAGTAACTATTGTAACCTGAGCTTCTGGATGCTGAACGAGTAATCTCAGCAATTCTCCGCCTGTGTAACCGGAACCGCCGATTATTCCAACTCTGATCATCGATCTCCATTATACTTGATCTAAAAAAGCCTTTTCGTC